>JALWDQ010000350.1:0-1334 GCA_027039625.1 Calditrichia bacterium
GTGTACATGGCCGAGGAGCTGGAAGGATTCGATGCTAACGATAAATATCGGGAAGAAAGTTTCAAGGGACGGGTGGACTGGGTTGCGGTTCGCACCAAATATTTCCTGAGCGCCATTGTTCCCGGTGTCCCGGAGCATACCATTGGCGCCACCCTGGGCGGGGTGAAAACCAAAGAAAACGGGCAGGAGCATAAACGCTTCCTGGCCGCGCTGGAAGCCGAGTACCAGCCCGTAGCCCGTTACTCCGATCGTTTTACCGTGTACCTGGGTCCCCTGGATTATTACATCATTAAAAAATATGGGGTGAATCTGCAGGTACTGGTGATGAACAAAGACTGGTACGAGCGGTTGTTCCGCCCCATTAGCCTGATCATCATCCCCGCTTTCAAATTTTTATATCGCTTCATTCCTAATTACGGTTTTGTCATCATCGTATTTTCCATTCTCATCAAGCTGATTCTGTATCCGCTCACCAAGAAAAGCTACCAGTCCATGAGCGAGATGCAGTATTTGCAACCCAAAATGAACGAATTGCGGGAGAAATATAAAAACGATCCCCAGCGCCTGAATCGGGAGATGATGAAGCTGTACAAAGAGCACGGGGTAAACCCCCTGGGCGGCTGTTTACCCACACTGTTACAGATGCCGCTGCTGTTTGCTCTGTTTATTGTGTTTCGCTCCACCATTCAGTTGCGCGGGCAGCCTTTTATTGGCTGGATTACCGATCTTTCCCGTCCGGATAAGCTGCCGCTGGGGGTACATCTGCCGCTGTTAGGGGACAACATCCACGTGCTGCCTATTTTAATGGGCCTGACCATGATCTGGCAGTCTAAAATCTCCATGACCGACCCCAAACAGAAGATGATGGTTTATTTCATGCCCATTTTCATGATTTTTATTTTTTACTCACTACCATCCGGACTGAATCTTTATTATGCGGTATTCAACCTGTTGAGTATGATTCAGACCCATTACATTAAGAAAAAAATGCATCCCAATGGTCAGCCGCCGGTGGCACAGAAGGCCGCCACGCCCGCGCGGAAAACCAAACGGGAAAAACCGAGCCGTAAGAAGTAACCTCCTCTACCATGACTGTTTTTCCAGATGAAGATACCATTGTCGCCCTTTCCACTGCTGTGGGGAAGGGCGCTCTGGCTATTGTGAGAATGAGTGGCCCGCAGAGTGTGGAGATTGCTGCGCAGATGTTTTCCGGAGAAATCTCCCTGCAGCAGCATCATCGCAGAGCCCTGTTTGGAAAGATTGTGCATCCTCGCACCGGAGAACCCCTGGATGAGGTGGTGCTTACCCCGTATCGGGCGCCCCATTCCTACACC
>JALWDQ010000351.1:0-4162 GCA_027039625.1 Calditrichia bacterium
AATCGATGGTAGAGAAGACCAGGTTATAAGTTCCGGAATACTGAATTGCCGCATATCCACTGGGATTATCCACATTGAACAACGGCGTTCCATCGTAACTGGTCAGGTTATCCACAAACAGGCTGGTGGTACCGAACGGAGTGGCCAGGTTGAAGCTCATTCCGTCCGCAATGGAACCTGCTGCACCGTTGGTGCTCATCGGATCGATCCAGGCATCCTGAGCAACCGAAGAGATGCGCAGATAATCGTAGGGGAACTGTCCCGCCGTAAAGCTTCCGGCGCTGGGATAGACATCATAGAAGTAATCCTGAGAATTCAGGAAGAGATTACCGCCAGCATCCAGGTACTGCGCTAGAGCATCTTCATCGTTCGGGGTAAGTGTTGTAATTCCGTTCCAGGTCTCACCGGTAGTCCAGATAACTACTTTGAAGTGTTTCAGGAAGTTAGCGGGCGGACCATCGGCCCCAAACGGTACTTCGTAGTAGTAGTACGGCTGATTCAAGGAATCCAGCGCATCGGTATAGTAGAAGCTGATATCTTCAAAATCGGGTACCGTCATGGACGCATCGTCATCCACGAACAGGATAGCCGGAGGTGTGGAGATGGGAATTACTCGTACCACATTGGACGGATCGCTCTCGCCTTCCGGATCGTAGAAAGCTGTTACCGCATAGAAGTAGAGTGAATCGTATTCCAGTCCCACCGAATCCACATAAGTGGTATCGGTAATTCCGCTGGCAATCAGCACAAAGTTCGTATCGGAACCCGCGCGATAGATATTGTAGTAGCTGAATGTTTCCAGTGGCATAGCGGTGTTCACTACCGGTTTATCCTGACCACGTGCCCATCCTAACGGATGTCTGGTTCCGGGATGCGACCAGCTCAGGTACACCTTTTTAGCAAAACTGGTATCCTGGAAAGCCACCAGGTTAGATGGTGGAATAACCTGCACCAGTGGTTGCGCCATAATCATATCGCCATAGGTTCCCGGCCAGTTGTACACAGCTCCTTCCGGCCAGAAACCGGTAAAGGACGAGGTTCCTGCATCATACATATAGAACCGGAATCCCGTGGTATCGCCCGGTTGCGGGTTGAAATGCGCCGTGGCCAGATCGATAGCCACCTCGTACTGCACGGTTCCACTGGCAACGGAAATAGCTGCCTGCACACCCGGTGCCGGCGAAACTACATTACCCGTAGTAGTATCCGGCAACCAGGGTCGGAATTCTACCAGCGCCTGACCAGTGGAGGCATCCCAGAGAATCCAATAGTTTCCTTCACTGCTATCGGGTGCCCATAGGCCATCGTTGTCCGTATCGAAGTAGAGGCCTACCTGGTCATAACCATCTAACGTCGTATCTACGAAACTATCCCAGGCGAGATAGAGATAGTTTCCATCGTTCTTGGCATAGAACTTACCGTACACACCGCTGTTGGTGGCATATCCGGTTGCCGCATCATCCCATTCTCCGGAGGAGATGACACCGTCGATAGTAGGTACTACATTAACCAAACCATTAGCAATCTGCGTCTCAATTAAATACGGGGTAGCTTCGGCTTCGTTGGAAGGCAAGCTTTCGCCCTCATCCCATACCGCGGTAACCACATAGTAATAGGTATGCATGTTTGTAACATTTACATCGGTGTAACTGGTGGAATCCGAAGGAACATTGGCAATCAGATTAGCCGGATCGGGTGTAACACCCGGTGTTTCGCTGCGGTAGATATTATAAGAAAGCAGCGCCCGAGTGGTGCTTCCACCTTTCAGAGTGGAAGGCAGATTCAATTGTTTTACCGGTTTGGGATTGGTGATTTCCCGTTCCATTGGTTTTACAGCATGCGTTTCGGGGCTGGAAGCCGGTTTCACCGTAATTGCCCTGGTGTTGCCGCGGCTATCCGAGAGCATGATGGCATCAATGTACCAATCCTCGCCCCAGGTACTCTGATACTGCCAGGCCAGGTAAATGGTGGAATCCTGATAGGCGGACAGATCTACTGTAACCTCGGTCCAGGTATCTGGCAAGGTTCCATCCGGATAATAGAAGCTATCCACCGGAGTAAAGCTGCCTGGCAATCCAGTGGTCGAAACTAACAGGTAGTTAGGATCAGTATCCCAGCTGGCATAAGCCGCACGATGGAAAAAGTGTAACTGATTGTAAGTAGAAATGGTGATGGCATCGGTAATCAGCCACTCATCCTGGAATTCAGAAGTCCCACCGTAAGGTACGTAGGCGCTCTGAGCTCCTTCGTAAGCATCGTTAGTCGTTGCCTGCCAGGTGGGTCCATTAGGATCGCTGCCACCGTTAATAATCTGCCAGTTAGACGGAATGCCGTTTTCGAATCCTTCGAATAACAGATCGGCAGGTACCCAGCTTAAAGGTACCATTCCATCCAAACCGGACACGGCAGTAAGACCCTGCGGACCGGCAGGATACCACTTCTCAATATCTTCATCCATACGTGGTTGCAATTTGAAATTATCATAAGAATAATTCATCACACCACGCAAGACTAACAGAGAGTCGCCCAGCGCCGGGGTATAAGAGTAATCATCATTATCCACGCGTGCCGTATCGACACCATCAGTCACTTCCCACTCGCCATAGCCAGCGTTATCGTTGGAAACCACGACATTCTGTAGTTCTACTAACACGCCTTCGTAAGATTCTGCGGTGGGCGATCCGGTTTTAATCATGCCCGGAGTAACCAGTAACGGATCGGGGACCACACCCGCACCTTCGTCAAATACCTGGGTACTGACCAGAGCGGTACGTCCGTAATATTCGGTAACATTCCCCACCACCGTTACCTGCGTTCCGATGGGCAGATGGTTGCGGGTTAATACGTGAATACCGTTCCAGGGTGCTGCGCTATCCTGCACGGTAATTCCGGATTCCACGAAATAATCGTCGGTGACTACACCCGGAACTTCGACTCGGGCACCTAAGAGGTTCGAGGCACCGAGCGAATCCGCATCATGCTGCACCTGATAAATGGTAGTGGGAAGCGGCGTCGGGCCCATTTGGTTGGGTCCACCCGGACTTCCGAAGAACTCGAACGATCCGTTCCAGTTCATGGGATCATTATTGTCGCCGAACATATCCACAACTTCGATGGAAGGACCGTAAGAATCACCTTCTTTAGGCCAGGGTTCATTATCATCGTAATCCACGCTGTCTATGGGATAGCCCGAAGCATCACTTAGTACCAGCAGTTCGCCACCATTACTCAGAGCACCGGAATAAGGTCCGTACACAATAGAAGAATCTACTCCATAGAAAGCAATGAGCGAATCGGGGTCACGCGCAACAACCGCAAATCCTCCAGGAGCAATTTTGGAATTAGCAGGGAAGGTAAAGCTAATTCCCGAAGTAAATTCCCACCCGGAAACATCTGCCGTATCGATGCCTACATTGGCAATTTCCACAAACTCAAAATTACTATCACTACCCTGGAGGCTGGAAGAAGGATTATAATGAATTTCGCTAATTAACACAGGTTGAGGTGGTATCACAACCAATTCACCAGCATCTGCCGGATCATATCCGTCGTTAATTCCGCTCTTGTCGGCATATTCCCAGGGGCCTCCCTGATACGACCAGCGATAAGCGTAATCGTAAACTCCCACTTCGTTAACAACCATGGTTCCCATGTATTCATCGTTATTGCCCACATCCAGGTTGTACACGGTGGGGAACCAGGTCCAATCCGGATTGGGAGCACCAGTCAGGGTATCGTACGGGAAGGAACCATCCGGGCCAAAACCTACTTCAGCCACAATATCCGGAGCCTGTCCCGGTTGATTGGTCACACCATCAATCCAGATCTGACCAAAAATCAACTCGGTGGTATCTCCGGGAGCAATAGAGATAGAGTATGGCCACTGTAAATTCGCCCAGCCAATTTTCCGGGTTAATTTCAAGTCGTCAAAGAAATATTCATCTGTTGTGGCCATATTGTCCGAGGAGACAAATCGGAATTGCAAACTATCATGATAAGCATCGCTGGGTAAATCATATTTTACCAGATGGAATGGTTCAAACGAGCCATAACCATTATTGGTGCCCGCCAGCGAATCCAGATTCTTCCAGGAGCCATCACTGGCTTTATACTGAACGAGTACATATTCGCCAATTTCCAGATCCTGTTCCGATTTCCAGAA
>JALWDQ010000352.1:0-1330 GCA_027039625.1 Calditrichia bacterium
GTTCTTATTGCGGCAACGGCTGTGACCATTGCGGTATTCTCCGGTTCTGAGGCGCTCAAATTATTCATCAAACAGGTTTAATTTTTCGGTACAAACCATAGAAAGCATAGGGCATAGGGCATAGAGCATAGGGCATAGGGCATAAAGCATAGAGCATAGGGTATAGGGTATAATGTATGCATTTCAATCATTTTTACACTCTTTCCTCTTTTCTCTTTCCTCTTTTCTTTTTGAAATTTGGGATTTGTTTTTTGGAACTTGGGATTTGTTGTTTTGAAATTCGGGATTTCATCTTTCACTTCTTCCGAGGGGTTATGAACAAAAGTGCGTTTAGAGATTATGTTTGTTCGACCTCTTAACTCAGGTAATTGCAAATCTAGTTTAAAATTTTCCTGCACAATGTTAGAGATTCTTCGCTCCGCTGGCGCTTCGCTCAGAATGACGGGTCGTAGCTCACCTCCAGCGATTCTGGCTATACGGTTTACCCTGCTCATCCGCATCCTCATAATTACTAACCACGAATAGCACGAATAAGCACGAATGAAAAATAATTAGGTCAGGTATGAACCTATCAAATCATTTGTGATTTGGAGTTTGATGCTTGGTATTTGAGATCTGAAATTTGTTTCTTGGAATTTGCTTTTTGGAATTTGGGATTTGAGTTCTGGGATTTCATCTTTATTTTTCAGTGAGATTGTTTTGTCCCCGAATGAACCATGTCAATAAAATTTTCTGTTGGGAGGGCTGTAAAAACCTCTTAAATTTATTTCATCACAATAAAGAGGTCCATTCCTATGCGTCTCAAAATCGCATTTCTCGTCATTCTTCTGGTGGTGTTTACCGGTTCTGCTAAGGAGTTTTTTATAACCGGTAAACAGGAATCTAGAATTCAATACCGCCTGGTGCAGCAAATTGTACCCTTTAAGGGCATCGAAATAATGGCTGTCAGTTTTGTGGTGCCCGGCGATTTCCGCTCGCCAACTTACCAGCAACAGATTACGGATTTGCAATTTCATTTTACCCCGGAGCCCGCAGAGCAGGAAGAAGAGACTGATGCCCGGGGTAACCAGATAAAAAAATTTTACTGGAAATCCCCCGAGAAAACAATTCAATGCGAAATTAGCTTAAATGCCCACAATGTGGTGCATCTAAATGCCCTGAAAAGCCAGGCCGGTTTTCCCCTCCGTAATATCCCCGCTGATGCCCGGGTGTATCTGAAATCCACCGAGCAGGTTCCGGCAGATAATCCCGAGATTCAAAAGCTCAGCACCCGGCTAACTCAAAAAGCACAAAACGAACTGGAAGCCGTTCGGGCAGTACTGCACTATGT
>JALWDQ010000353.1:0-13096 GCA_027039625.1 Calditrichia bacterium
GAGCAGGCCAATTCACATCGTATTCATCGTGAAAGGTAATCTGGCGGGTCTCTTTCGTATTCAGGTCGTAATAAAAAATGTTGGCACGCCCGCTGCGGTCCGAGACGAAATAAATGCGGTTCTTGTACCACATCGGGATGTGATCCATTCCCTCGTAATCGGTGATTCGGGTGCTGGTGGAGGTGGCAAAATCCCAGATGTAAATATCCTGCTGTTGTCCGCCTTTGTAATGTTTCCAGGTGCGGAAGTCGCGGAAGATGCGGTTTAGAGCCAATTTCTTTCCATCCGGGGAGTAGCAAGCAAAACCAGCATAAGGGAAGGGGAGGGGTTCGGGGTAACCACCGTTCTTGTCAATGAGAAACAAGCGCCCCAGCCAGGCATTAAAGCTTTCCCGCTGGCTGCGAAATAAAATTTTCTCCCCATCGGGAGTCCAATCGAAGACCAGATCGTCGTATCCCATTCGGTCGGGCAGGTGGGCGGCATCCGGGTAGTAAGTAAGCCGTTTGGGTACCCCACCTTCAGCCGGAATCACGTACACATCCCGATTCCCGTCGTATTGTCCGGTAAAGGCAATGAGTTTTCCGTCCGGGCTGAATCGGGCAAAAAATTCAATGCCTTCACTGTTGGTTAGTTTGCGGGCTGCTCCTCCTTCGGTAGAAGCCAGCCATAAATCTCCCGCATAGGTGAAAACGATTTTGTTTCCATGAACATCAGGAAAACGAAATAGTCTGTCCTGCGAAAATAACAAGGAAATAAAGGCCAGTAGAAACACAAAGTAGAATGAACGAATCACAGGGACCTCCTTTATTTTTTTGAACAGCTGTAATTTACTGCACGATGTTTAAAAAGTTGTTAAAAAAATAAAATTTTGTGAAGGTCATATTATACAGAATGTGTTTTACTCATTCAAAAATATACTATATACGGATGTAAAAATCATTTCCCCCCTGAGGTAGGAAAATTTTTTCCTATCTGAATAGGAAAATTTGATCTCTATCACATTTTAGTGGGGAGAAAGGTACTTGGGCTAACCCATGTAATAACAACGTGTTAGGGTTGATTTTTGCTTAATTTGGTATTGTTTTTGCAATATTCCCGAAATTGTGAGAGGAGGGCCATAACTCATGGTGAAATATAACGATAGGAGGAGCGTATGACATAGCCCACCTGTTAAGAAGTTTCTCGCAGAAATAATTAAGTATCTGAACCATTAATTTAATGGAGGTATAATCAATGTTTAAAAAATTAACCGTATTGTTATTACTCCTGGTTCCAATCTTTCTGTTTGCACAGTCTTCAGGTAAGATTGCTGGTGTGGTAGTGGATAAGTCCACCGGCGATCCTTTACCTGGGGTAAATGTGATTCTGGAAGGAACTACCATGGGTAGTTCGACCGATATTGATGGATACTATGTTATCCTGAATGTGCCGGTGGGTGTGTACACCATTCGAGCGAATTATATCGGTTACAAGGATGTGGTTATAGAGAATGTGCGTGTGTCTGCGGGAATTACCACGGAAATTAACTTCCAGTTAGAACCCACAACGCTGGAACTGGAAGAAGCGGTGGTAGTTACCGCAGAGCGTCCTCTGGTAGAAAAAAATGTAACCCAGAGCATCTCGCTGATTACCAACAAGCAGATTGAGGCTTTACCGGTTCGTGGATTCACCAACCTGTTGCAGATTGCCAACTCCGTGGTGGTGCAGGATAACGAAATCCACATCCGTGGTGGCCGTGTGGATGAAGTGGGTTACTATCTGGATGGTGCTTCTACGGTGAACCCGCTCACCAATCGTCAGGCTGTGCACGTCATTCAAGAAGCTGTCGAGGAATTTCAGGTGTTGGCTGGTGGTTATACAGCAGAATTTGGTGGTGCCAATGCTGGTATCATCCGTACCGAGTTAAAAACCGGTACCCAACAGTTCCATACTTCGTTTATGCTGGAAACAGATAAGTTTGCCAAGGAAGGTGAGAAGTTCCTGGGTACCTATTCCTACGGTCATCACACCGGTGTGGCCACCATCAGTGGTCCGTTGTTCTCTAAAAAGATTCGCTTCTTCCTGGCTGGCGAAAATCAATATCGCCGCGATCGTCAGGTGCGTTTCAGCAAAGGATTCGAATTTCATAATTTAGTGGATCAAAACCCGGCCAATCCGGCTGTGAGCGGCGACAATCCTCATCCGGATACCATTGCTGTGTACAAATATCCGGACGGCTTTACTCCCCATAACAAAGACAATTTGTATGCCATTAACGGAACGCTGTTATTCGACTTCCAGCCGGTTCGTTTCCGCATTGGCGGCGTCTGGCAATCTCAGAATACGATGATTAATTCCCGGCCCATGCTCAGCATGCTCAATCATCGGAATGTTTCCGATCAATACAATAGCATGTTGATTACGGGTAAATTAACCCATGTGCTCTCTCCCACCACTTATTACGAATTGAACTTAAGCTACTTCAATTCTAAGTTAGAACGTCTGGATGATTATTTCGATAACGAGTGGACGAAATGGTATGATAGTACAGCAGTAGCGAAACATACCAATGGTAAGGTGATTTATCGCGACAAATATCGTCCCATGTACGATCTGTTGCTGGCAGGATTCCCGATTGAACGGGAAGGTGATCCTTCCAATTATTATCGGATTCAGAAACAGAAATACCTGGGTGGTGCGCTGGATTTCGTGAGCCAGATTGGTCGGCATCACGAAGTGAAAGCCGGTTTGGAAGCGCGGAAGTACACCTTACGTCGTTTCTCTGTCCAGCCCAGCGCCATCTCTCTGGGTGAAAAATATGGTACCTATAAAAAAGCACCCATTGATGAATGGGCTTCTGCTGCTTATGCTACTGGTTATGGATATGACTTTTACGGAAATGAAATTGACGCCGATAAGAACTATGGCGACTCCCTCTATATTGAAGGGCCGAAACAACCCATGTTTATGGCCTTCTATGTGCAGGATAAGATTGAGTTTAACGACCTGATTATCAATGCCGGTTTGCGCTTCGATTATTTCGACACCGACGATAAAACACTGAAGAATCCGGCCAATCCGGAAATTGATGCCAAAACTAAATACATCAAGAAATCGGCCTGGAAAGATGTTGATCCTTTCAAACAGGTCAGCCCGCGTTTGGGATTCTCCTTCCCGGTAAGCGAGCGGACGGTTTTCTATATGCAATATGGTAAATTCATTCAGATGCCTCGTTTGAACAATATCTATTTCAGTTCTTACGAATATCGGCGTCAGATTGTAGTGGGTGGTAACTACTACTTGAACCCGGTCGGGTTTGGAATTGAACCGGTTCGTACCACTTCTTACGAAATTGGTTTCCGTCAGCAACTGTCTGCTTACGCTGCGTTTGACGTGAGTGGTTTCTATCGTAACGTAAAAGGTCAGGTCCAGCTGGATAAAGTTCGTCCCGAACCGGGTGCTTTGATTCAAGCATATGATGTACGTACCAATGGTGACTTTGCCACCACCAAGGGAATGGAATTCCGCTTAACCCTGCGTCGGGTGAATCGGGTGATGGCACAGGTCAATTACACCTACACCAGCGCCGAAGGTACCGGTTCTTCGGAAACCTCCTATCATGGTGCGGTATATCGTGTTACCGAAAAACCCACCATTGTTCGTCCGCTGGATTATAACCAGAAACATCGGGGTTCCATTGTTCTGGATTATCGTTTTGGTAAGAATGATGGTGGACCCATTTTTCAACGATTTGGTGCTAACCTGTTGTTCACTTTCTCCAGTGGTCATCCTTACACACTGGTTTACTTCCCTCCGGGTGGTCAGGTTAATGCGTACAATGCCGGTGTGGATTACATGCTGGATACCCGGAGTCGTCAGGCTCTGGAACCGTTGAATGCTTCTACCACACCCTGGACGTTTAATGTAGATATGCGTCTGGATAAGAGCTTCACCCTGTTCAGCAATCTGGATCTGACTCTGTATGTGCGTGTAACCAATCTGTTCAACACCAAGAATGTGATCAATGTCTATCAGGCAACGGGTAATGCCTACGATGATGGCTTTATCAACAATCCCACCTACTCCCAGGGTTTTATCAATCAGTATGGCGAGCAGTATGTGGAAATGTATAAAGCGATTAATATTGAGAACGGACAGTCTTATTGGTCTGAAGTTGGTCGGCAGTTGTTCGATCATCCGCGGCAAATTTTCTTTGGAATTCAGTTGACGTACTAATTCCAGAAAAGGATTGGTGTTTGAGAAAAATAAAAATGTAAGGAGTTGCAAATGTTTAGAAAAAGCAATTTAATTTTTAATTTATTGATCGTAGGTGCTGTATTGCTCCTTTTCGCCGGTGGAGCAATAGCCAAAGCACCCGATTATGTACAGGGCTCGAAGTTTGCCAAACCAGCAGGTTCACCGTCTCAAACGCTTTCCAATATTTCCAATTGGGCTTATTGGTTATACTGGGATGGCAAATCTGCGAACGACCCGTTGGGAAACTCTGGAGGTATTTATCCCCGTGGAACCGCTGGTGTGATTTTTATGGATGGTTTCATCTGGGGTGGTTATCTGGAAGGTGACTCCCTGCCCCGGGTAGGTGGCCAAACCTACAATATTGGTACCGTCCCTGGGTGGATTAATCCCGATGGTACCCCGGCTGATCCCAATGATCCCGCTGTACGTATATATCGTATCAGGAAGGATTATCAAACTTTAACCTTCGATCAGGTTAAACAGGATGCTGCTGAGCAGTTGATGAAAAATCCCAGTGATGTAACTGAAGAAGATGCACAGAAAATTATCCAGCAGTATGCTACCGATTGGGATGAGTGGCCGGTAGAACATGGTGCCCCGTTCATCGATAAGGATGGCGATGGTGTCTATACCAAAGGTGTAGATGAACCGGGTATTGCTGATGCTGACCAGGTGGTTTGGTTTGTAGCCAACGATCTGGATGCTTCGGCAACCACCGCTCTGTATGGTTCTCAGCCCATTGGTCTCGAACTTCAGGTAACAGCATGGGCTTACAACCAGCCTTCCGGTACGTTGGGTCAGCTCATTTTTAAGAAATACAAAATTATCAACAAATCGGGTAAACGTATCGACTCGATGTTCGTGGCCCAATGGTGCGACCCGGACGTTGGTAATTATACTGACGACTATGTGGGCTGCGACTCTACTTTAAGTTTAGGCTATGCCTATAGTGCATACCTTACTGATGATGAATTCTCGGCATTTGGTTTGCCTCCAGCAGCTGTAGGGTACGACTTTTTCCAGGGTCCTCGAGTTTACACAGGTGATCTTTCAGATACCGCTGTGTTCGATCTGAAATACTGGCCCGGTTACAAAAACCTGCCCATGATTTCTTTCGGGTATTTTGCTGCGGGTAGCAGCATTCCTGACCCAACTCTGGGTGACTACGAAGGGACGAAACAATGGTACAACCTGTTGAACGGATTCATTCCGACCGATGATCTGGAAAACCCGAGTCCCTTTACTCATGGATATGGAGCTCTGGCTGGTAAACCCACCAAATTCCCGGTAAATGGTGATCCTTTTCTTGGGATTGGAGATATTGATGGTAAAGGTAGCAATATACCTCCGGGTGACCGCCGTATGAGTATGTCTTCCGGCCCGTTCACCATGCAACCGGGAGATACCCAGGAAGTAGTGGTGGCTGTTATTGGTGGTATCGTCGCCCAGCAGGGTGGTAACAACCTGAATGCGGTTGCTCAGCTGAAATTGAACGACCAGTTTGCTCAATTCGTGTACGACAAACTGTTCCAGGGCGTACCCAAACCTCCGAAAGAACCAGTAGTTAAAGTCTCTTATACCGAGAATCAGGTGTCATTAAATTGGGGTTTTGATAGTGATGCAATTGCCGAAACGGAAGCACCTGATACCGTTTTAGGATTTAAATTTGAAGGGTATAATGTGTATCAGCTGCCTGGCCCGGTTGCTGATAAATCTCAGGCTAAATTATTAGCTACATTCGATGTAAAAAATGGGTTGTTAATTATTCGTGGAAAGAAATTTATACCGGAATTTGGTGATATTGTGGAAGTTCCTATTCAAAAAGGAACGGATTCTGGTATTCAACGATACTTCATTGTGGAAAAAGATTATATCAACGATAGGCCTTTGTATGCAGGTAGCAAATATTATTTTGCTGTTACCGCTTATAATTACAATCCAGACCCTTCCTTGCCGGAACCTTCTTTAGAAAGTACACTAAACCCAATCGAAGTGATTCCACAACCAGTTAAACCAGGAGAAAGAATATCAGATATTCCGGGTTCTGATGTTGAAGTTACCAAAATTGGTTCTAGTACTGGGTATGTACAGGTTAAAATTATTGATCCCACAGCATTAACAGGCCATGATTATAAAGTAACCTTTAATGAAGAAAAAGAATATACTGTCGCTGATTCGGATACGGTGGGTGTATGGCATAAATGGAATTTAATTGATGTAACAGAAAATAAAGTTCTTTTAGCTGACCAAACAAATTTAGAAGGTGGAGAAGATTATTTAATTGTGGATGGTTTATTAGTGAAAGTTGTAGGATCGAAACTTTGTGGTCTAGCTGACTGGGATTATGAAGGTAATAGATGGGTATCTGGTGTTAATTGGGGCGGTTCTCAGTTTTTTGGTGGTTTAGATATGGGAATGAATTTCTTTGGAAGTACATTAAAATTGTGTGATATTGTACCGGTTAGATTAGAATTTCAGGATAAGGAAGATGTTGAAGCTAATGGATTTATCAGTGAAGGTCCTGTTTATAGACGTGATTTAGGATATGCTTATGCTGGAACTGGAAAAATACCATTTGCTGCTTTCGATGTAAGTGATCCAGATAATCCCAGGCGTTTGAATATTGCATTTGTCGAAATGGACGGAATGCCTTCTATGAACGATACGAGTAATCATATACCAGCAAACGGTATTTGGGACATGGGATGGCATGAACTGCCTGGAGACACAGGATTTGCCGAACTTGGAGGTCGAGAATATATCTTTATTATGAATAGTGATTATAATGGTGGTGTTGATTATGATGATAACAATTGGGCTCCAGCTGCGGATGTATTATATGGAATTTGGCCTAAAAATCGTGGAAATCGTCCGTATTTGTTAGCGAAATTCACTATGGATATTATAGCAAATATTCCGAATGGACCAGATGATATTTATGAATTCTCGACTGGTGCATATGTGGCATATAACAAAGATCTTGCTAAAAATGATGTAGAAAAAATCAACGTATTCCCCAATCCTTACTATGCATTTAACCCACAGGCAACCAACCGTTTCGATCGGTTTGTCACATTCAACCATCTGCCCAAGAAGGCGACCATTCGCATTTTCGATCTGGGTGGAACGCAGGTACGTAAGCTGGAAAAGAACGATGATTCGCAGTTCCTGAAATGGGATCTGAAGAATGAGTCCGGTTTACCGGTTGCCAGTGGTATTTATATTGCACATATCGATATGCCTGATCTGGGTAAGACTAAGGTTTTAAAAGTCTTCATTATCCAGGCTGATCAGATTATCCAGTACTATTAATGGTTGGCTCTCATTAAAAAATGAGTTAAATGTGACGAACTTAAGTAAGGGAGTTAAAAATGAGAAAAAATAAATTCTTCATTGTAAGTTCATTTCTCCTGTTGATCCTTGCATTTGGCATTATGCCGTTGTTTGCAGGAGATGCAGACCGTGTCGGAACGGCGGCTGGTGTGCAGGTGCTGGTGCCTGTGGGCGCTCGTGACCTTGCCTTAGGCGGTTCCGATGTGGCGACAACCAGTGGATTAAACGCAATTTATTGGAATCCGGCAGGTTTCTCTATTATGCCTTCCCGCGCCCTGGCCCAATTCTCCACGATGAATATTTTTAATGATATTCGCGTGAATTATCTGGCTGTGGGCGTAGCTGCTGGCCGCTTCGGTTCTTTTGGTGTCAGCTTGAAAGCGTTTGACTTTGGTGATATTCCCCTGACCACTGTGGAAGACATGGACGGTGCGTCAGGACGGACTTTCTCTCCTACCTTTACCACCATGGGTGTAACCTATGCCCGGCGTCTTACAGACGCTATCCGCGTTGGTGTAACCGGGAAGGTAATCTACGAGAGTATCCCACGTGCCAGTGCCTCCGCCTTTGCAGTGGACATGGGAATCCAGTACGAAAACCTGGGGCATATTAATGGCCTGAGCATTGGTCTGGTCGTGAAAAACATCGGAACCAACATGAAATACAGCGGTTCCGGTCTGTTGAACCAGGCTCAAGAACAAAATTCCAGCTTCTACGATTTCCGCAGCCGCGAAGCCTCTTCCGATCAGTTGCCCTCTACTGTGGAACTGGGGCTTACCTATCGCCGCAATATCACCGAAACCAGTGATCTGGTACTGGCAGGTGTTTTCCAGAATAACAACTTCGATAACGACCGCTATAAATTCGGTCTGGAATATGTATTCAATGACCTGATTGCTCTGCGCGGTGGTTATCAATTCAACCAGGGTGTGGAATCGGAAAACACGCTGTACGGATTGACCCTGGGTCTGGGATTACACCTGAAAGTCGGCGGCAGCAGCCTGTGGTTCGATTACACCTACAGGGATTCCCAGTACTTCAACGGAAACAACCTGTTCTCTTTCCAGGTCGGTTTCTAACATGAGGAACAGGCTGTAATGCTACATTTTAAGGTCGATGGTCGATTGTTCGATCATCGACCTTTTTTATGTTTTTACACTCATCCATTTAAAGAGCAAACAGTTCAAATTTTGTAGAAACAATCTGTTTGTTCTTTAAGTGGATGGAAGGGAACCAGACGATTATCCTGTAATATAAATGAAGTGATTAAAAACATGAGGGTTTTACCCATGATTTCTTCTAAGAAGATATCATTTTTTTGGTTTATAGTGAGTGTTCTTTTCACTTTTCAGATGGTGTTTGCCAGCAAGCCCAGAGTGCAATTAGCTATGGAATTTGGAAGATTCCGTTACGACAGCAGCTCGGTTTATCTGGAAATTTATTATACCGCTTCTGCCACAGGTATTGAGTACCAAAAAACAGAAAATGGCGAGGAAGCCACAACAACATTAAATTTTTCTTTGCTAAATGCCCAAAACGATTCAGTTCTGGCGTCAGATAACATTCTGATTCATTTCAACAAACCGGATACCATTACCAATGATGTGGCTCAGGCATCCATGGGAATAATTAAACTGGTGGTTCCCCCGGGAAAGTACAAACTCCGCCTGGCCAGTGTGAGCGATACACTGGCATACGATGTTCCCGTGGGTATTTTTGATGGCGACAAGATCACCTTGAGCGATCTGGAGTTGTGTTCGAATATCATCACCCACGTTCAGGATAAAAACGATCCCTATTACAAAAACACCATGAAGGTAATTCCCAATCCTACTTCAGTGTATGGAGTAAATTTCCCCCGCCTTTATTATTATATTGAAATGTACAATGTGGATAAAGGAAATGTTAAACCGGAAGACGAAATATTTATCCAGGTGGTTATTGCCGATACCGATGGCAATATTCGTTTAAAGAAGGAGTATAAACGGAATCACAAATATCGTTCTCTGGTAGAGCGGGGTGCTTTTAATGTAGGCCGCCTGGAGAATGGTTTATACACGCTTATTTTTGCGGTCACAGATTCCGCAAACAATGTTGCCATGTATCGGCGCAGGAATTTTTATATTTACAATCCCAATGTGGTTCTGGCTTCCGCCGACGAATCGGGAGAAACTTATGAACAGAGCGAATTCAGTACCATGTCCGAAAAGCAATTGGACCTTATGTTTGATCAAGCCCGATATGTCGCCACGAATTCTGAAGTGAATGTGTACAAGGTGTTAAATTCGGTGGAGAGCAAACGGCAGTTCATGTTTAAATTCTGGAAGGAAAGAAATAAAGAAAACCCTGGGTGGAAAGATACTTATTACGAACGGGTAGCAAAAGCGAACGAATTGTTTTCGGTAAGCAACATTCCCGGCTGGCGCACCGATATGGGACGGGTGTACATTTTGTACGGGCCGCCAGATCAGCGAGAACGCCACCCCTTCCAACCGGATGAGAATCCCTACGAAGTCTGGTTCTATCATGAATTGGAAGGCGGTGTGGAATTCGATTTTGTCGATATGAGCGGCATGGGGAATTACAAACTGGTGAATTCTACCAAACGGGGCGAAATCAGTTATCCCAATTGGATTGAATACGTGTATTCGCGGTAAGTAGTGAGAAACAAACATCTTCTAAAAAAATGTTGATTTTAATCGAATGTTATTCTAAATTTTTTATATAAGCGGGTGTAACTCAGTTGGTAGAGTATCAGCTTCCCAAGCTGAGGGTCGCGGGTTCGAGTCCCGTCACCCGCTCTAAATTAAATTCCTGCCTTTTTATATGGATGGTGATAAGTGTCACAGAAAAATTTCATCTTCTCGCCTATTATTCACACAAATTATTTTGATGGAGGTGTTAATATGAAACAATTGATGGTATTTTTTTTGGTTGCAGCACTGGTATTGCCTCTAAGTATTTTTGCACAATATGCACAGCAGACGCCATCCGGTGGCGTTATCGATTGGACAAATCAGGTTATCCGGGAAGTTGGGATTGCCTCGCCGAATCCCAATTTGCCCATTTCTGCACAACGAGCCAGTGCCATTGAAGCAGCGAAAACAATTGCTTTACGGAATTTATTGGAACGGGTGAAAGGGATGTACATCAATTCGGAACGTACGGTACAGAATTACATGATGACGGACGACATCATCCGAACCAAGGTGGAAGGAACGGTGCGGAACTTCCGGGTGGTGGATACCCGATATAAAAGTGATGGTAGTGTGGAGGTGGAAGTGGAAGTCCCCCTGACCGGAATTTTAGGGGTATTTGCACCTCAATTGTTCCCGCAGGGACAGGTTCCTGGCGCACCGCAACCGGTACCCGCACCGCAACCGATGAATCAGGTTTATACCGGATTGATTGTGGATGCCCGGGGACTCGGTCTGCATCCGGCTCTGGCACCCAAAATTCTGGATGAAAACAACCAGGAAGTGTACGGCACCGGACAGGTTTCCCGGGAATACGCCCTGCAAATTGGGGTTGTAGGGTACGAGAAAGACCTGCAGCGGGCTAAAACCAATGAGCGTGTGAAGAATAATCCGCTGATTGTGAAAGCCGTCAAAGTTGCCGGTCCGCTAAAAACGGATGTGGTTATTTCCATTCAGGATGCCCAGCGAATTCGGGCTGCGGCGCAGAATTTAAATTTCTTGCAGCAATGTAAAGTAATGATTATTCTTGATTAACCTATAGGGGGCATAATCATGGTCAAAAAAACATTGAGTATATTAGCCGTTTTTCTGGTATTGTTTTACCTGGCGGGATGTGGTGGCGGTCAAAAAGCGCGTAAAGCTGCTTCGGTCGTGGACTCCCCGCCCATCCATTACGATCGCGGTAAAGCGCTGTTCGAACAGGGCAAGATGGAAGATGCCATGTTCGAATTCCAGCAGGCGAAAGAGCTGAATCCCAAATTTGCACCTGCCTACGAAGGAATGGCCTGGGTCTATCTGGAACAGGGCAATTTGAAGCAGGCTATGGAAATGGCCAATAAAGCACTGGATCTGGATGGCAAATGGGTTCCTGCCAAAATTGTCCGTGCCAGGGTGAAAGCCAAACAGGGTAAATACGAAGACGCCATCAAAGAAGTGCGTAAAGCCATTAAAGAAATTCCCAACTCCGGAGTTCCCAATCGGAAAAAAGCGGTAGTGGAAGCGTACATGACCCTGGGCGATATTTACAAAGAGGCGGGATTTTATAACGAAGCACAAGATGCCTACGGTAAAGTGCTGGAAATCGACAAAACCAATATGAAAGCCGATAAAGCCATCAAAGAGCTGGCTGCTTACAAATCGGCGGTTGCGGGACAACGTCCGGAGTTGAGAAAAATTGCGGCTCAGAAGGAAATTACCCGTGCCGATGTGGCGGTATTGTTTGTGCTGGAATTACCCCTGCAAAAGATTTTCCGGGAAGCACCGCAAACTACCCAGGCTGCCTGGCGACCTCCCACAGAACCGGTGATGGGTAAACAGGAAAAGGTTATCACCGGGCAGGAATTGCCACCCGATGTTCCGGAAAACCACTGGGCAAAATCCTTTATTCAGGAAGCACTATCCAAAGGGGTGCTGGAACTGATGCCCGATGGCAAATTCCATCCCGACGAAAAAGTAAATCGAGCGGAATTTGCTCGTTTAATCGAGAAGTTTTTGGTACGCTACTGGAACGATCCGGGACTGGAAACGAAATTCTTCGGGCAAACATCCCCATTTGCGGATGTAAATAATACTTCTCCCATCTTTAATGCGGTGATGACCGTTTCCACCCGCGGAATTATGCCGGGATTCGATGATGGTACTTTCCGGCCCCTGGGTCCGGTGTCTGGTACGGAAGCATTAAATATTATTCGCAATCTGAAATCGAAACTCTAATTCGAGGATTCTGCAAGCTGGAAAATAATGTGGTGGGAGATGGAGCAACCTCTGTCTCCCACCAGTTATTTTGGAGGCACGAGCGAATTAAAAATTTGTTGGGAGATTGCCACTGGACTCATCGGGAGTTCCCTTGAAGACGGTGCCGAGTGGTAAATTGCGATTATTTCGGGATAAATAGAGAGTCCTTCAGAATAGTAAACGGTATTTTTGTTTTATTGCGTGGTTCGCTCTAATTGTTTAATTTTCAAAGCATTTGTGTTTTGTTCCTGGCATTTTGTGCGAATAAGAAAACATGGTTACCTTAGGAGATAATTCCCATGGTTGATTTAACAAATTCATTTCGGAAGAGGGCTGTAATTTTGTTTTCAATTTTACTGGTGGCGTTTCCCCTACTGGCGCAGGGAGAAGTCGGAGGAAGCGACACTCAGGAGGTAATTGCCAAGGGAGTGGGAGCCATCATTGGCGGAGATGAAGCCAAAGCCCGGGACGATGCTCTGGATAACGCCCTGCGCGCTGCTGTGGAACAGGTGGTAGGCACCATGGTGCAGTCCGAAGTGCTGGTGAAAAATTACATGCTGGTGGAGGATAATATTTATCGCCAGTCCCGGGGATAC
>JALWDQ010000354.1:0-4153 GCA_027039625.1 Calditrichia bacterium
TTTTAATCAAATCCAACAGGGGGGAAATTAATTTTTCCGGCGGAACCGAACCGCGAAAGAACCATCCATGTGGTGGCGATGTGGGAAGGTACGGATAAAATAAACTCCATCCAGGTAGCGTGAAGGGATGTAGGGAGTGAGATTTTCCAGTTCAAATTCCGGATGATTCGATAAAAATTCTTCCACCACCCGGTCGTTCTCTTCCAATTCGATGGTACAGGTGCTGTAAACGATTATTCCCCCTTCCCGGATATTCTGCGCTGCTACATCCAACAGTCCCAATTGGAGACGTTTCATATTCAGAATATCCTGAAGGGTGCGCTTCCATTTTAAATCCACCCGTTTGCGCAACACCCCAAATCCGGAACAGGGAGCATCCAGTAAAATACGATCGAACTGACGATTAGTCGGTAGCTGAAAAGCGTCGGCAGTTACCGAGAACACCCGGGTGTAGCCCAAACGCTGCATATTGTCCCGGGTAAACTTTACCCGGGAATAATGGCGATCCAGCGCCAGTAGAACACCGGAATTCTGCATTTTTTCGGCAATAAAACCGGTTTTTCCACCAGGTGCCGAGGTCATATCCAGAATCCATTCTCCTGGTTGGGGATCCAGAGCCAGCACCGGTAAGGCGGTACTGACATCCTGCACCGTCACCCAACCCTGGCTCAGAAAAGGCAGCTTCCGAAACTCCTGAAAATTGTCAATCCAGATGTAATTATCGAAATCAGGATGGATTTCGTAGGAAATCTCTTTGTCTTCCAATGTTCGAAAGAACTGCTCTTTATCGGCTCGCAATTGGTTCAATCGCACACTAATCCGGGGACGCTCATTGTTGGCTTCCAGCAGTTTCTGAACCTCATCAATTCCCCAATACTCGATCCAGCGCTGAACCAACCAACGAGGATGGGAATAACGCAGTGCCAGCTTATCCAGCACATCCAGTTGAGTTTCCAAGAAATCGAACTTTCGCTGCTGGCGCAAAAAATTGCGCAAAATTGCATTCACCAGATTGGCCGTTTTCTGATTGTAGCGATTTTTGGCAATTTCCACCGCTTCGTACAATACGGCATAGGGCGGAATCTTATCCAGAAAAATCAACTGGTAAAGGGAGGAACGGAGGTTGTTACGGACTTCAATAATTAAATTCTCAAACTCCCCACTATAAAGATGCTGAATGTACCAATCCAGACGTCCCTGCCAGCGCAGTACACCATTCACCACTTCGGTAATAAAACGTCTGTCCACTTCTTCAAAATTCTTTAATTCATTTTCCAGTAGCTTGTCCGAATAGGCCTGGCGGGTTTCAACTTTGGTGAGAATTTCTACAATTTTACTACGCACGTGAATCTGAGAGCGATATGTTTCCTTGCCTTCTTCGGGATTTTTTATTTCTCTTTCGATCATCTACTCCACTCATCCGTTTTTCGGATATCAAATATACACTTTTGAAATCGGTGATACAAATTATTCCTGAATTGTTACTCAGGGGTATTAAAAAAGCTCCTCTTACATGTTTTAGTAAAAGGAGCCTGGTAAGGGGGAGAAAACACAGTTACCCGTTCTGCTAATAAAATGGATGAATATTTTAATTTTCAGGCAATAATTTCAGCAACCTGTCATTCAGAGTTTTGCTTTAGCAAAACGAAGAATCTCTCTCCGCAAAGAGGGAGATTCCCTGCACAAGCAGGACGAAGGTTCTCAGTCTCCTGGTAGCAGCAGGACGAAGGTTCTCCGCGTCCTGCGATAGCAGTGCGTAGTAATTTAATTTACTTTTTTATTAATATTTTTACACACCGGATAAAGATTGTATCTACAATTCGGTAAAACTGTTCATGGTTCGTTTTAGCATTCGCTGGAAAAGAATCTTTTCTGCTTGCAGAAGCTGCTGAGGATTGTTAATTCCGTGGGTTTCTTCCACATTGGGTGCCAGTACGGGAACAACTTTCTTGCCCTCATCCACCCAGATTTTTACCACATCGGGTAAATAGTACTCTCCCTGACTGTTGTCGTTGGAAACACGGGGAAGCGTTTCGAACAACGGACGGCTTTTGAAAATATATATTCCCACGTTGATTTCTTTAATTTTGCGGATTTCCTCGTCGGCGTCTTTATGCTCTACAATTTTCCGGACATACCCTTTTTCGTCCCGGACGATGCGTCCGTAGCCGGTGGGATCGTCCATTTTCGCGGTGAGTAAAGTAGCGTACGGTTGTTCCTCCTGATGAATTTTCATTAGTCGGTGCAGGGTATCGGTGGTAAGCAAAGGCACATCGCCCGAAAGCACCAGAATATCTCCATCAAAATCTTTGAAAATTTCCCGGGTTTGTAACACCGCATGGCCGGTGCCCAACTGCTCTTCCTGTACGGCATAAAGCACGTTGCGATCCTTGGTAGCTTCCATTACCAGCTCTTTTTTGTGCCCCACGACAAGCACAATTTTCTGAGAACCAATTTTCTCCGCCACATCAATAACGTAATGTACCATGGGACGTTCGTTTAAAGGGTGCAACACCTTGGGTAAATCCGATTTCATGCGTTTCCCTTTTCCGGCTGCCAGAATAATCGTTGCCAGCTCCATAATTTTCCTTTCTCGTTTTATGATTTCACTTTGCCTGAGAATCCCTGCTCACGGCTGTGATTCTATTTCCTTAATTGCTCATTTCCTCTACTCTGAGGGCTAATTGTTGGGATACGTTCCCGATACCCTCTTTTTCGATAAAAGTCGGTTCAAATTTGAGAAAAAGATAAGGGGATGGATTGACAAAAATCAAATATTTTGTAAGTGATTTGCCACCAGGGAATTAAAAAAGCCCCCGAAATGGGGGCTTTTAAAATAGTCGTGAAAACCTCTAAGGCATTAATACATGCCGCCACCCGGAGGCATGCCGGGTTCGTTTTTCTCTTCTTCCGGAATTTCTGCCACCACCGCTTCGGTCATCAACAACAGTCCAGCCACAGAGGCGGCATTTTCCAGCGCCGTGCGGGAGACTTTGGTGGGATCGATAATACCGGCTTTAATCATATCATCTTCGTATTTCTCTGCGGCGGCATTGAATCCGAAGTTTCCTTTGCCTTCTTTCACCTTTTCCACCACCACAGAGCCTTCCAGACCGGCATTATTCACGATTTGACGAATGGGTTCTTCCAGAGCACGGCGGACAATATTCACACCAATCTGTTTGTCGCCGTCGAATTTAAGCTTATCCAGTGCCGGAAGAGCCCGCAGGTAAGCAACGCCACCACCCGGTACAATTCCTTCTTCCACAGCCGCTCGGGTGGCATGGAGGGCATCCTCTACCCGGGCTTTCTTTTCCTTCATTTCCACTTCGGTGGCAGCACCAATTTTAATTACCGCTACACCACCAGCCAATTTGGCCAACCGTTCCTGCAATTTTTCCCGATCGTAATCGGAAGTGGTCACTTCAATCTGCTTCTTAATCTGGGCAATCCGGCCTTTGATATCCTCGGTTTTACCGGCACCTTCCACAATGGTGGTATTTTCCTTATCCACCACCACCCGTTTCGCCTGACCCAGATCGCTCAGCACGGCATTTTCCAGCTTGAAACCGGTCTCTTCGCTAATCACACGGCCACCGGTCAGGATGGCAATATCTTCCAGCATCGCTTTGCGCCGATCACCAAATCCCGGAGCCTTCACGGCACAAACCTTCAGCGTACCGCGGATTTTGTTCACTACCAGTGTCGCCAGAGCTTCACCTTCCACATCTTCCGCAATAATCAACAAGGGTTTGCCGGTTTGCGCTACTTTCTCCAGAATGGGAAGCAGATCTTTCATATTGGAGATTTTCTTGTCATGAATCAGAATCAGCGCATCTTCCAGCACGGCTTCCATGTTCTCGGGATCGGTAACAAAATAAGGAGAGAGGTAACCGCGATCGAACTGCATTCCTTCCACCACATCCAGGGTAGTTTCGGTGGATTTCGCTTCTTCCACCGTGATTACACCTTCGTTACCCACTTTTTCCATGGCGTCGGCCAGCAATTCGCCAATCATCATATCGTTGTTGGCAGAAATTGCACCGACCTGGGCAATTTCGGTTTTACTTTCCACGGGACGGCTGATCTTTTTCAGCTCTTCCACCACAGCTTTGGTTGCTTCGTCGATACCACGTTTAATTTCCGTGGCATT
>JALWDQ010000355.1:0-13080 GCA_027039625.1 Calditrichia bacterium
TCCAAAAAAGTAATAAAAATTAAATCCCAGACCAACCCTTTTCTCAGGTGCATAGGATAGGGAAAACTGTGCCCGGCTGATATTCCCTTTGTTGTAAATGTATTCATTGAGAGTTCGGGAATCGACCGGGATTTTTTGAGTGTAACTAAAATTAACCATGGTGTACGGTGTGAGGCCAAAACCAAATACCCATTTGTGACGCTGTAAGGGAATAGCCATCTGAAGCCCGGTAAAATTGGCTGTGTGAGTAAACACCCTCTGCCAGCCAAAATCAATTTGATTGACGTCGTATTTCATTAAAATACTTATCCGTGTTTCATTGATGCCCAGCCAGGTAGCCGTGTTGTAAGGATGAATGGAATAAGGATCCAGTGAGGCTAAACCGGTACTTCCCATTCCCATCCCGCGTATCGTGGAATAGTAGGTGCGAAGTCCCAGGCTGTTATTGGTACTGGAAAAAAAGGAAGCGGGAAACGCCTGGAAAGTCAGGAGCAGGAGAGTAACGATGGTTAAAATAGTTCGCTTCATGGCTGCCTCGTGTTAATCAAATCGTGAACCGGGTGGAATCCAATAGACAATTCTTAATCGCGGTAACAGTGTGGGATCCGATTCCTGCCGTTTGTAAAATGTGAAAAAGGAATAATGATCTCTTAAATTTCCAAAGACAATTGCCAGGGTATTCCGGGTGTTGGGGATTTCTAATTCCTTCTGAAGAATATATCCTGCGAAAATTTTCCGATCTTCACCGGGGCGCACCTGACGGGAAGAACTGTCCTCTGAGAGATGAGTAAAGTTCACGGAAGAGTTGTAGGAAGAATCCAGCCGTACGTGACTGCTGTCGAAGTCGCTGAGCACCCGGGATACACGCAGCGAATTCCCGAAGGAATGATCGAGCTGAGTATCTTCCGGGACAAAAGGAACCTCCAGATTTGCCGATACAAACACAACCCCATCGGGATATCGTTTGTAGAATCCTTTGATATCGTACTGAAGCAAAGCGATATGCGCGATAAGCGAACTGACCAGGTTGTGCTGCTCTCCCACCTGAGGCCCGGTTCCCTGGTACAAAAATGCGTCAAAAGTAGCCGTGATGGTATCCTGGTGAACGGCCGTATCTCCGGGAACCTGGTAGGTGCACAGAATGGAGGGGTCGTCGGAAATGTTGAGGCTTTTGAATGCTTTCAGGAAATTCGCTTCTGTGAAATCCAGGATGATTCCAAAATTCACATTTTCCTGCAAAGCAGCCGAATCTGCCCAGGCGGTGAATTGCACCAGCGCAGAATCGTTTAAGGGCATGAACAGAGTGTCGGAACCAGAGGTGGAGACTTCCATGGTGCCAAAGGGACGGTTTGCGTCGAAATTCTGCGTGTAATCGTTCCACACCGAATCCAGATTATTCTTCCAGGACTGGAGAATGGGATAAGCCGTTACCGTAAAGGGTTGAGCCGTGCCATCTTTCATCACGCCTTTGGTGGCAAATCGGATGGTAATCCCGGTAAACTGTGCATTTTGGGGCAAATTGGTAAAACGAATAATCGGGCGGGCTTCAATACCCCGATATTTCCCCAGCAAAAGTTGATTACTAAATTGGGTGTCGTAGCGAGTTCCCAAAACATAGGTGGTGTCCCGTACCGGATACAACACCGTGTCCTGTAATGCTCCCAGAATTTTCGATTTGTAAAGCGGTCGATTTAAATCCACCGGATTTTCAGTACAGGAAGAAAATACCAGAGCCAGAAACAGAGTGAAGAGCAAACTGCGCAGCGCCTTAAATGCCATTTTGTATCCCGGATTAAAATGTCTCACAACCATATGCATCTCATTTTAAAGCATGAATTTACATAACAACAACAGATATTTCAATAGGATTAAATTTTGCCAATCCGGGAAAAATCTCCCCTTCCGCACGGAAATTCGTTCTTCCGTTACAAAAGAGCTGCCCGGTAAATGATCTTTTCCGGGACAGGCAGCACTACATCCCGAATTAATTTTATTCAATGAAATTTTTGAGTTTCAGTTCCCGTGGGGGTGAAATTTGATTGAAGGGGGCAGGGAAAGGGAGGCAAAAGCGAAGAGAAAGCGCCGGTTCTTCCGTAATAAAGAACCGTGCTTTCTCTTCACCCGTCTCTATTTAATTAATGCCGATGAATGTCCTTGTGCATGATTTTGCGTGTTTCGTGCAACCGGTCGTCTGCGGGTAGGTCAATCAGGCGGGCGTTCATATCGGCATCGTTTTCCGCTTCCAGCAGATCGGCTACATAGTTGATGATGCTTTCGGGGAAGATGCCTTCCCGCTGGTACAATTCTCTCTTTTTGCGCAGGAGTTTAGCGGATTCCACGCAGCTTCCGGGAAGCGCGGGTAACTTACGCAGCAATTTTTTATTGTTGAAAATGTTCCCGGTGACGTAGAGCTTTTCCGCCAGCTCCAGCGCTTCGGGATGGGTGAGTCCCCACTCGGCGGCCATGGTCATCCCCGCCAGCAGCAGATGCACAATGGCGCTTCCGTCCGGACTGCGTAATTCCACCGTTTGCCGCCCTTCCGGTTCCCGGTAGTCGCTCTGCTGCTGGGGATTGACGAATTTGGCCAGATTGGAAACGTTCGACCAGCCCAGCGGTACTCGAATCATGGCGCTACGGTTCAGGTCGCTCCAGGAGATGCGGGTGGGAGCTTCCTGGTCGGGAACCAGCCGCAGGTAGGCCGAAGAAACAGTGTTGCCAAAGGCGGTGAGCGTATCGGCGTAGTGGCACAATCCGCCAATTAACTGGCGGGCTTCGGTAGAAAGGGTGCCATCTTCCTGCACCATAATGTTTTTCCCATTCTTACGAATTTCGGTGTGAATGTGCAATCCGTTTCCGGCAATACCTTCTTCAATCTTTGGGGTGAAGGTTGCCACGCAGCCATGGCGAAATGCGACATTGCGGATAATCCAGCGTCCCAGCACCAGATTGTCTCCGGTATCCTCGATAGGGGTGGGCAGGAATTCAATCTCCAGTTGCTCGGCACGTTTGCCCCGGATTTCGTCGATATCGCTGCGAACACTTTCCACATAGCCCACCTCGCTGTGGGCATATTTTACCGCACCGGTAATCTGGGCAATATAGCGCACCATTTCGTTGAGAATTTCCCCGCTTTTAACGAAAGGTGCCGAAGCCTGATAACTGCGCTGCTTCTGGGCGGGATAAATTTTAACCACCGGATCGCTCAGCAGAAAAAATTCCAGTTCCCCCAGCGCGTATAGCTCCAGACCGGTGTTTTTGCGGAAATGTTCCGCGGCGTGGTGCAGAATATTATCCAGAGCAAACGGGGCGCGCTCCCCTTCGCGATTTAAATAGCGGCAGATAAAATCCAGACTCCCGGAATCGAAGGGATTGAGAAAGGCGGTTTTGTACACCGGAACCACGTATAAATCCGAAAGAGCGGCATCCACCATCCCCTTAAACAGGGAGGAACCATCTACCCGTTCTCCGTCTGCCAGAACGCGCTCGGCCTGGTGCCGATTGCTGATGGGAATCTTCAATTCTTTTAATTTCCCGTCCAATCCGGTGTAGTGGAAGGTGATGCGCTCAATCTGTTTCTCTTCCACCACCTTCAACAAATCCTCCCGGGTAAAATCGGTATTGGGTTTATCCAGAAATTTGATGAGGGGGTTGGTAAGTGCGTATGTTTCCATCATTAAAGCTCCCTGCCTTGTTATGAGCCGAAAATTTTGTGAAAAATTACATTTATTGCAAGGTGTTTTTTTCTTTTGTTTCCTGCACGGTTTCTTTACTTTGCAACGGGTGGCACCTGGCTGAAGAGGTTGTGTAAAAATAAAACTCAAAAGAATATTTAATCACAATTGCGCATATTGTAGCTCATGATGTTTATTTAAAACTGGACCAATAAAGAGCATGTTGTTCAATCTTTACTTATTACTGAATTTAGTTTTCCTTTATAGCCATAAGATCCAAACATTAAGATAACAGTAAAGGAATACTTCTTTTCGATGGTATTTCCTGGTCTTTAAAATACGAGGTAATTCTTTAAATCATCATGATTTACAGTGTTTTTTTATAGCCACGAGCTTCAGCTCGTGGAACACTGAATTTTCCCTTCTAAAATTAGGCTTTAGCCTAAAATTGGGCTAAAGCCCAATTTATAGTGTTTTTCTTAATTTCCCCGAGCTAAAAGCTCGGGGCTATGTTTTACTTTGAATGATAATGAATAAATATTCTGTTGACACAGCTTTTTTACACAGCCTCTGAAAACGGGAGCTTCCGCAATTTCTGGTACTCTGAATTTCACCGAAAAACGTTTGTGCTCCCCTTGATAAAATGGGAGTATTTTTCTATTTTATAGGACACAGAAGGAAGGTTACCGGGATGAAATCTCAACGATTAATCATTTTACTCATCATTTTTTTGCTGATTTTCCCCGGATGTTCCCGAAAGATTTACAAAGTGGCTTACCCCACCCTAAGCGATAAAAAGTACGATAGTGAGTTCCCGTACAAAAGCTGTTCCGGCGAACTGGAGCGCATTTTACTTTCGGTGAAGAAACTTACCTCCATTGCCTATTACAAGCGATATCTGTTCAGTCCCGATACTTACGTTTCCATGAACGACGTCCGCCTGAAGCGATTCAAAAAAATGGCAACCAGCATCGAGTACCATAACAATTCCGTGATTGGCACCGCGACCATTCTGTATGCTGCGGGGCATCACGTGGCGTTGCTTACCTGTGCCCACGTGGTGGATTTTCCCGATACCGTACTGGTTTTTTATCGCGAAGTTGATGGGAGTCAGCGCTATTTACAGAGCATTTCCATTAAAGAGAAGCAGCGGAACTATGTGGCAGATTTCCCCGAAGGAGGTGAGCTGGAAATTCTGGCGATGGACAAAGAGAACGATCTGGCTTTGCTGGGAAAGGAATTTATCCGGAAACCTCGCATTAATTTGCAGGTATTTCCCTATCCCTTTGGGCGTGCCCGGGAGTTATCCTGGGGAAATTTTGTGTATTTGCTGGGATATCCCAAAGGCTACAAGATGGTGACCAAAGGAATTGTGAGCCAGCCCAATCGAAACAAGAAGCACTTTTTCCTGGTGGATGCTTTGTTTAATAAAGGGTTCAGTGGTGGGGTGGTGCTGGCGGTAAGGGACGGGGTGCCCAATTTCGAACTGGTGGGGATTGCCAATTCCGTCGCTGCGGATTACGAGTATCTGTTGGTTCCGCCAGATACGGTGGTGAAATCCGGGTACGATCCCTACCTTCCCTATCGCGGCGATATCTACATCGAATTTCGCAAATACATCAATTACGGCATTACCTTTGTCATATCCGCAGAAACCATTCAGGAATTTTTAAGGAAAAATCGGAACCATCTGGAGGAAATGGGATACAACCTCACCGATTTATTTTAACTGGAAAGTTTGCCCGGGGAATGAAATCTTTTTTACACGATAAAACATATTTTTTACGCGTGGCCATAATTACCGTTCTGGTCGTTTTCATTACCACCCTGCATTATTCCACTCCAACCATGAAGTGGCAATATCATTTAATTTACATGCAGAGCTATTTTATCCCGATTTTGCTGGCAGCACTCTGGTTCGGGATTAAGGGTGGTCTGGGAACGGCGATTGCAGTGAGCCTTCTTTATTTCCCCCACGTGATGTTGCAGTGGGGAGGATTGCGAGAAAGCAATTTGATG
Organism: Calditrichia bacterium; assembly: GCA_027039625.1. Classification (GTDB taxonomy): domain Bacteria; phylum Calditrichota; class Calditrichia; order RBG-13-44-9; family RBG-13-44-9; genus JALXCH01. The sequence continues at coordinate 5,691 of JALWDQ010000355.1, forward strand.
CGTTTTTTACAGATGGTTCTTTTTGTGGTGATTGGTTATTTAACCGGCTGGAAGGCTCAGCGCGAAGCGGAAGAGAAAGAGCGCTACCAGGAAGCGGCCCGCCGCCTGGAAAAATCGCTGCAAAAGCTCAGGGAACAATCCGAGCAGTTGAAGGAACTGGAAGAGCAAATGCGCCAGACGGATCGACTGGCGGTGGTGGGAGAACTAACCGCCAGTCTGGCTCACGAAGTGCGCAATCCGCTGGGCTCCATCCGCGGGGCGGTGGAAATTTTGCAGGATGAATTACCGGAAGCCCCAAAAAACTCCCGGTTTTTTCGGATTCTTATTCAGGAAACCGAGCGTTTGAGTGCGGTGGTGGAGAATTACCTCAGTCTGGCACGCCATCCCCGGCGCTCTCACCAGATTCTGGATTTGCGGGAAGTGATACAAAATGCGGTGCTGTTGTTAAACCACCGGGCGCGCAAAGGCGGAGTGTCGCTCCGGACGCATCTGCCCCAGGAACCGGTTTCCATTCTGGGGGACACCAACCAGCTCATGCACCTGCTGGTTAACCTGGTGCTCAACGCCATCCACGCCACTCCTCAGGGGAAGGAAGTCCGGGTGGAGTTAACCAATCGGGCAGATCGTCGGGTGGAGTTGTGTGTTTCCGACCAGGGAAGTGGAGTTCCGGAAAAGGAAGTGGAGAAGCTGTTTCGTCCCTTTTTTACCACCAAACCCAACGGTACGGGATTGGGCCTGGCCATAGTGAAGCGCATCGCCGAGCAAAATCAATGGGAAATTCAGGTGGAAAATAATCCCGAAGGCGGCGCATGTTTTCGGGTAATTTTCCCCCGTGCCGGAAAGCCGCTTCCCCCGCAGACGGAGAAGTAGGAAAAACACATCTCTCCCTGTTGTTTCAAAAAGTGCGGGAAGGGTTGTTTTTTCTTTCATTTATGGCTGGAAGGAATTTCAGGTGCGAACATTGTAAAGTTTACCACAGAAAGGAAAAGTCATTGAAAGAACAGAGAGTGAAGACTTCTGGATATCGTGTTTTACTCATTGATGATGATGTCAACCTGTGCACTGTGCTGCGGCATCAGTTGACGAAGCAGGAGTATGTGGTGGAAACGGCATATTCGGGCCGGGAAGGGCTGCGCCTTTTTTCCGAGTCGGAGTTCGACATTGTGATTACCGATATCCAGATGGGGGATATGAACGGCATCGAGGTGCTGAAACAGATTCGCCGGGAGAACGAGCGGGTGGTGGTTATCATCATCACCGCTTACGGAAGTGTGGACAACGCCGTGGAAGCCTGCCGATTGGGAGCTGACGATTACCTCACCAAACCGTTTGGGCAGGAGCAGTTGAGGTTCGTGCTGGAAAAAGCGCTGCGTTTTCGGCAGTTGCAGGAAGAAAATCGCCAGTTACGCAGCGAAGTGACCGAGAAGTTTCAGTTTGGTAACATTATCGCCCATTCGGCTGCCATGGAGCCGGTGATTAAAATGGCAGCGCAGGTAGCCCGGAGTAATGCCACCGTCCTGCTTACCGGCGAGAGTGGTACCGGAAAGGAGCTATTCGCCCGCGCTATCCACTACAACAGCCCTCGGGCGTCTAAACCGCTCATTACGGTCAACTGTCCTTCCATCCCGGATAATTTGCTGGAAAGCGAGTTATTTGGTCATGTAAAGGGAGCGTTTACCGGAGCGATTCGCGACCGCAAAGGGAAATTCCAGTTAGCCGACGGCGGCACCATTTTTCTGGACGAAATAGCGGATTTAAAGGAATCCGTGCAGGCTAAGTTGCTGAGAGTGCTGCAGGAACACGAGGTGGAACCGCTGGGTGGTTCGGAGGTCATTCATGTGGATGTGCGGGTGATTGCTGCAACTAACAAAAATCTGGAAGAGCTGATGCGCCAGGGAAAATTCCGGGAAGATTTGTACTATCGCCTCAGCGTGGTGCCCATTCACATCCCTCCGCTGCGGGAACGCCGGGAGGATATTCCGTTCCTGGTAGATTTTTTTGTGAAAAAATATGCCGGGGAAGGTCGTTTCTCGGTGGAACCGGAAGTGTACACGTTGTTACAGGCGTATCACTGGCCGGGCAACGTGCGGGAACTGGAAAACGTGATAGAACGAGCGGTGGTACTGAGCACGGAAAACCGCCTGACGGCAGAAAGTTTACCTCTGCATATTCGTGAATCCCGGACACCGGTATTTTCTGTTCAGGGAGAGGATTTAACCCTGGAAGAGATTGAAAAACAGGCGATTCGTGCCGCTCTGACCAAAAGCCAGGGCAACCGCACTCGTGCCGCCCGATTGCTGGGCATTCCCCGCCATGTGCTGCTCTACCGCCTGAAGAAATTCGGAATGGAATAAAAATCGGTGTTACCGAAGCAACACGTCGAAACCCACGTTGAACCAGGTAACCTGAAAAAGTTCCTCCGCACTGGTGTGGTTATCCTGAATTTCCAGCAGGAGATGAAATTTGTTGAAATTGAGGTGCACACCCCCGACAAAATAGGTGTAAGAAAAGTCGTGATTGGCCACCCGGTTCTCCAGATGTCTGCGGTAAAACCCGCCGGAAAACCGGATTGCGGGAGAAAACATCCAGTTCACGGCAACGGAGTAATCCAGCCCATTGGATAGCGAGTAAGGAATTTTTTCCCAGAGCACGTAAGAGACAGTTCCGTGGAATTGCCACTTCCCGGCAGGCGACCAGGTTGCCCCCAGCGCATAAGCCGGTGGCAACTGAACATAGTAACTGTAAGAAGAAGATGCCCCAGTATGCTGTACCCCCTGAAATTGTAACTCCCCTTCCACCTTCGTTCTGTGCTGGTAAAGGAATCCCAGAGAAAAGCGAGGCAACTGGTAAAGAACCCCGGCAGTAAAGGAATATCCTTGATCATTGAGCCAGCCTCTGGCGAGGTTTACCGTTTCGGCGTTAATTTTCAGAATATCGAAAGAGAACGTACCGCCCAGAGAGAATACGTCCCGGGAGGTGAAAATTCCCGGGAATTCGTATGCCAGAATTCCCGAAACGCTATGAATGACCTGATGTTCTACAATCCGGGTATAACCCACTGTGTCCGAATACCCGGTAATTAACGGGATTTCCCCCGATTCGAGGCGATAATTGTATTTTTGATGATAACCCAATGCTATACGAGCATGGTGGTAGGGAAATATTATTCCGACAGCTGCGGGAACTGCCGGGTGGTATCGACTTAAGGTGATGTTCTCTACGCTTACGGAATCATAATTAATGGAAGAAGTGTAGGCAAACAGAGCACCTATTCCCGGATGAGCAATATTAACCAGCGCAGCAGGATTGGCATCGGCAATGGACGCTATCGGTGTGGTGGTCAGGGAATGAAAACCCGTACTGTGATAGGCAGGAATGGATAAAAACTGAAGTTTAATACTGGGAGGTTCAACCCGTTCCAACTCCCCGGCTAATCCCATAATGGTAAAAAAGAGCAGTACTGGAAATAGAACTTTCATCGGTCTCTCCTTATTCAAAATTTCGGGTATGGGAAGGCTACCCCCGGAGATAAGATCCTTCATTAGAATACAGAACCTGTGATTTAAAAATAAATCGAAACTCCAAATCTTACAGAGTTATGCAGGGTGAATGCGTGAATTTTTCTTTTCTTTTTTGAACGAGAATCGTTGGTAATGTTTTCGTACGTGGTGTTGTTAGAATAATAATACATTTCCGGAAGATATTCTCCAATCAAACCAATGTGCGCATGAACGAACCATTCTACGCCAATGGAACTGGTAATTCCCAGTTTCCAGCCTGTACCCCAATTTTTTTCTGTGATTTCGCTACCAGCGATACTATCATTAAGAGTCTGGGTCAGTTCTTTCTTGCTTTTTGAATAACTAAAACTAAGGAGGGGACCGCCCCCGGCAAAAAAACTCACCTTATGAAGAGGTTGAAAATAGTGTAGAAAAATTCCCCTTGCTGTAATGCCAAAACTACCGGCTTTTTCATCTTTCTGGGAAGTGGAATTGGAAATATTTATTATGGAAACTTCATTGGTCTGGCTCAAACCGGAAATATCTCCTCCGATCGTTACCCCAATGCGTAAAGCGTTCCGGGCACTCCAGTGTTTTTTAGCAGAAAAGGTCGCCCCGTCGAATGCCGATAAATTGAGACTTCTGATGAGGAATTGCAAAGACCAACCACCCGGTTTAATGGTTGAGGAGTGATTTCCTTCCCGGGCAAATACCATGGTGGCAATTAACAAAAACAGCACGATCCATTTTTTCATGATCCCTTCTCCTTTTATTTTTTAGAATATCATGAGAGATATTTTTCAAAAAAGAAACACTGAGGAAAAGCACAAGTCATTAGAAAAAATCATGAATTGAATTGATTAAAAATTCCAGGTTTTTGCAGTGATTTACGTTTAAAATCGCATATCAGAAAGAATGTTCTGGTTCTCGCTGTTTTTGTCTGCGTGCTGTTTTGGCACGTACGTACCTTTCAGTTTACACAAAAAGGGGTCGCAAAAAAAGGGATTTTTTCGCGACCCCCTGAAATTCCTTCAATTACGCATACAATCCGCGGAGTTCCGCTGCCTGGGTAACCCGCTGAATGGCCAGCATAAACGCTGCAATGCGCATGTTCACTTTATAGCTCTGGGCCATGTCGTAAACCTCATCGAATGCTTTAACCATGATGCGTTCCAGGTCTTCGTTTACCCGCTCTTTAGACCAGTAGTAGCCCATGCGATTTTGCACCCATTCCAGGTAAGAGACGGTAACCCCCCCGGCATTACACAAAATATCGGGAATGATAAACACGTTCTTCTTTTCCAGAATTTCATCTGCTTCGGGAGTGACCGGGCCATTGGCACATTCCGCAATTATTTTAGCCTGAACATTGGGGGCATTCACCTCGGTGATCTGATTTTCCAGGGCAGCCGGGATTAGGATATCCACATCCAGCTCCAGCAATTTCATGGGATCGTCCATTTTTTCCACTCTGGCGTTTTTCTCGAAACCTTCCAGAACCCAGGTGGGATTATTTTCGCAGGTGCGCCAGGCGGCATCCACATCCAGGCCTTCGGGATTGTAGTAAGCTCCGCTCACGTCGGAAATGGCCACAATGGTGGCACCGTCTTCCCTTAACAATCGAGCGGCGTGGGAACCGGCATTTCCAAACCCCTGAATTGCTACACGCGCTTTCTTCAAATCGATGCCCAATTTCTGGGTGGCTTCGCGAACCACAAACACCATTCCCTGGGCGGTGGCTTCTTTTCTTCCTTCGGAACCACCCAATTCCAGCGGCTTGCCGGTAATTACGGCCGGTAAAAATTGTTTCTTCTGCATGGAGTAGGTATCAAACATCCAGCTCATGATCTGGGGATTGGTATTGACATCCGGTGCGGGAACGTCCTGATCGGGCCCAAACAGATCCGAGAGTTCTGCGAAGTAGCGCCGGGTAAGATTTTCCAGCTCATTTGGAGAAAGTTCCCGGGGATCGACCACCACACCCCCTTTGCCGCCGCCGAAGGGAATGTTCACCACCGCACATTTGTAGGTCATCCAGAAAGCCAGGGCTTTCACTTCATCCACAGTAACTTCCGGATGATAACGAATACCCCCTTTGGCCGGCCCACGTACAATACTGTGCTGTACCCGGAATCCTTTGAAAATGCGAATACTGCCATCGTCCATGCGCACCGGTAAATTAACCTCCGTAATGCGACGGGGCTCTTTGATCATGGCAATCTGGTTGTCCGTTAATTTCAGCAGTGCCGCAGCCTTATCAAACTGCTTGAGGGCATTCTCGAACGGATTTTTTTGTTTTAAAAAACTCATTATGTAACTCCTCCATATAAGTTGAATAATTGATTTTTTATTGATTAAGAGGAATCAATTTACAAACAGAAAGCCATCTTAACCAAGCAAAATAACACACAATTTTCGTATGTTCCATCCGGGAAGAGTAGCTTACCTCTCCAGGTAAAAATTGAAGCTGATGGAAAAAGCTGATGTGCATTCTTTCTGCGGCTTAAACGTTGGGTATTCACCAAAGGTGTTTTTCACAGGCTGGGAATCTTTTACAGATTGGTAAAGTGATTTTTCGCAACATCCTGAAAAAATGCCTGTTAATCCATTTCCTGCTTGCCTGTTATCCGTATCATTAAAAAAGCCTTTTACATGAAACGGTTGTTGAAGAAACAGTCTACATTTTTCGAAATGTTAGTGAATCTTCCTTGTCATATCGCCTCCGCGGGATTATTTTTAAGAGGTCTTGAATCGTTTCCTGTGTTTTGTGAATTGATTTTTAACGTTTTGGGTAGAATTTGTAGCAAAATAAAACACATACCAGGCAATCAGGAGGGTTTATGGATTTAGGAATTCGCGGTAAGACGGCCATGGTTGCTGCGGCCAGTAAAGGAATTGGCTACGCCATTGCCCGCTCGTTGCTGCGGGAAGGATGCGCGGTGTCCATTTGTGCCCGGAGTCCCGAGCCTTTGCAGCGGGCACAGGAGGAATTGCAGAAAGAATTTCCGGCAGCACAACTGATGGCACAACAGGCAGATGTTACCCGCAAGCAAGACCTGGAGCGCTGGTTCCGGGAAACAGAGGAAAAATTAGGAAAAATCGATATTCTGGTTACCAACACCGGGGGACCGCCGGTTGGTCAATTTCAGGAGCTGGAAGAAGAAAAATGGCGTCAGGGAGTGGAATCCACCTTGATGAATGTGGTGCGCTTAACCTGGCTGGTTCTTCCCGGGATGCAGCAACGAAAATGGGGCCGGATTGTGCACATTACCTCGTTAGTTGCCCGGGAACCGCTGCCCATTCTCACCATCAGTAGCACCCTCCGGGCGGGACTCTCTGCCCTGACCCGAACTCAGGCTCATCAATTTGCTCCCTATGGCATCACGGTAAATGCGGTGCTCCCCGGACATATCTTAACCGACCGCCAGATTGCATTGAACGAGGTGCGCGCCCGGCAAAGTGGGCGGAGTCTGGAAGAGGTGCTTCGGGAGGCAGAGCAGGAGATTCCCTTACGTCGATTTGGCAAGCCGGACGAAATTGGAGATGCGGTGGCGTTTTTATGTAGCGAGCGGGCCGGCTACATTACCGGCATCTCCCTGCTGGTGGACGGAGGGGTGGTAAAAGGTACGTTTTGATTTCGGATTTTTTTCCTCATGCTCGCTTTCAACACATGAGTAGATGAGGATTCGGGCTTTGTCGAGAAAAAATCTTTTAATTAATAATGTCGTTGGTTTGGATTGTTGTTGTTTGAAATTTATGTTCTGGAATTTAATCTCCGAGAGTTGGAAATAGAGTTTTGAATTTGACGCTCTTTTTATAGTATGGAATTCTTTAAGGTATAGAATTTGTGGTTTAAAATATTTCTGAAGTTTGTATTTTGTTATTTGAAT
>JALWDQ010000356.1:0-4146 GCA_027039625.1 Calditrichia bacterium
CTTCGCGTTCTCTGCGGTTAATCTTATCTAACCGCAAAGAGCGCAACGGAGGCGCAAAGAGCGCAAAGGTTTTTGAATGTTTAACCGCAAAAAAAATTAACCGCAGCGGGCGCAACGTACGCAACGAAAAATATTTCTGATTTTGATTATTTTTTGGAATTTGTTATTTGAGATTTGTTATTTAGAATTTCTTTTTCATTGCGTCCTTTGCGAATTCTTCGCGTTCTCTGCGGTTAATCTTATTTAACCGCGAAGGGCGCAAAGGTTGTCATTTTAAATTAAAATGGTGAGATTCTGAACCCCGTCTGCGACGGGGTTCAGAATGACAGAAACACCGCCCCCAGTCATTCTGAGCAAAGCACCAGCGGAGCGAAGAATCTCAATTATCTTGTTTTGAATGATTAACCATCAGTAATTACAACCGAATGCGAAGTACTCTCACAGGGGAAACCCGAGGTGAAATCCCGGGAAAAACACCCGTCCCGACAGGGACGGTGTGCCAATACCCCACTGATTCATCTGTGGAAATGGAATTCCACCCCCAAATTCATTCGTCCCGAAGGGACAGAATGGATTTTTTCCCCAAATCGGTTAAACCAGATGGCTTTTCACAAAATGCAATACGATTTAAAATTTAAGGGAAAATCCATTGCGCTCTCTGCGCTTTCTTCGCGGCCTCTGCGGTTAATTCTTTGCAACTTTTCCGCTCTCAAAGCCTGTATCGGGTGTGGTCCTTCATTCAATACCCATTTTCAGAATAATGCTATAGACTGCAAATAATCCGCATCTCCAACTGTTAAAATTGATTTAATGGAGAATGCCACTACTTCCGTTCACCTCACCACAACCAACTTCCGCGTTTGAACCCGACCGGCGGTTTCCAGACGGTAAAAATAGATTCCTTCGGCTAATCCCGAAACATCGTAAAAGAGGTGGTGTTCTCCCGCTGACCTGAACCCTTCATCCAGTACCGCAATGGTTCGTCCCAGAACATCGTAAACCACCAGACGAATCTGTTGCGGCTTATTCAGGTGATATTGAATGACGGTGGAACGGTTTGCCGCCTGCAATTGCACGGGATTGGGGAAATTTTGCTTCAGGGTTATGGCTTCCTGCTGCTGCGGTTCATTAAAGGCAATGGAAGAAACCAGTCCCAGGTAATCGGCGATGCCGTGCAACAGGGCAAAGGCGGTGGAATCGTAATTTTCGGCAGCGGCGCAGTTCATGTCCTCGTAGGTGAGCGCCATGACTGATTCACCGTAGTTCAACCAGAACCAGCTTTCGGGATACACCAACGGCGTGCCGCTGGTCCAGCTCACAAAATAATTCCAGGGCTCGATTCCCCCGGGAAAGTAAGAACGCACTCCTTCAATAAAATTTTGCTCCAGCAAGGTGTACTGGTAAGAGGTCCCGGCCTGGTCGTGATACACAAAATAGCGGGTACAGAGATAGGAAGAGTGCATGTTGAGTGCCACCTCAATGGGCGCATTGGAGGTCATCAACTGGTAGAAATGGCTGCGTAGAACCGCCACTTCCGGTTCTACGGGATTGGCATTCCAGTTACTCTCCAGATCGACCCCATTGGCGTTATAGCGAGTGAGCCCCAGCTCCACGCCATCGGGATTGTACATGGGGATGATGTAAAAGGTGCAGTGCTCTCGTAGAAAACGGGCAAACGCATCATTGGACAGCAACTGGTTAATCATGGCATTGGTGACCCAGAAGGCCTGCACTTCGATGGGGTGGGTGCGGGCGTGTACCGAAATGGTTTTCCGCGGTGTACTGCCCGGCGGGGTGGTATCGGTAATGGTCAACATCCAGATGGCGCGGTTTTGCACCGTTGCCCCCAGAGAATCGACAGTGACAAAGGGGCTTTGTCCCCAGGTGTTTAAATCCGCCAGCAAATCGGCATATCCGTAGCCCCAGTTCTTCCCCAGGCGCGCCGTCATCGCCGCATCCTGTTCCGGGGTGGCAGCGCATTTGTCCGGTTCATCCGCAAATACCACCAAAACGTTGGCAGTAAGCAGAATAATCATTCCTGAAAATAATAAAACAATGTTGCGAAACGTCATCATTATGTCCTTTTTATGTGAAAAATGAGACTCATGCAACCCGCCTAATCGGGTAATTTTTTCTAAAAAACATTTCCCGATTTTCTAATGGAAGAAAAGGTATCCCACAAAAATTCCGGCCAGAATCCCGGCGAAATCCGCAGCCAGACCGGCGGAAACGGCATAACGGGTTTTCTTGATGTTCACCGAACCGAAATACACCGCCAGGATGTAAAATGTCGTTTCGGTGGCTCCTCGAAAAATGCTGGAGAGGCGTCCTACGAAGGAATCGGGCCCGAAGGTTTTCATGATTTCCAGGTTCATGCCCCGGGCGGCGCTTCCGCTTAACGGTTTCATCAAGGCGGTGGGGAGTGCCTGCACCCAATCGGTATTCACCCCAAACAATCCGAAAAATTTCCCGATGCCATCCACAATAAAATCCAGTGTGCCGGAAGCCCGAAACACCCCAATCGCCACCAAAATTGCCACCAGGTAAGGAATAATCTTCACCGCCACGCTAAATCCCTCTTTGGCACCATCGATAAATGTTTCGTAAATATTCACCTTGCGCCAAACCCCAACCCCGATAAAGAGGATAATCACGGAAAAAATGATGAATGTACTGGCCACGTTGGAGACGGTGGCAATTTTTTCCTGGGGGAGCATGGAGAAATACACAATCACCCCGGCCATGAAGAGAGTGACGCTTCCCATATACGCCAGAATGACTTTATCTAACAAATTTATTTTTTGAATGAGGGAAACCACAATCATTCCCGTGAGGGTGCTAAAGAAGGTTGCCAGCATGATGGGGATAAACACATCGGTGGGATTGGCGGCTCCCACCACCGAGCGGTCGATGAGGATGGTGAGCGGAATGATGGAAAGCCCGGAGGTATTCAGAACCAGAAACATAATTTGCGCGTTGGAAGCGGTATCTTTCACGGGATTCACTTCCTGCAGTTCTTTCATTGCCTTCAGTCCAATGGGGGTGGCGGCGTTGTCCAGCCCCAGCATGTTGGCCGAGAAATTCATAATCATGGAACCGATGGCCGGATGATCCGGGGGAATTTCCGGGAACAAACGCCGAAAAAACGGCCCAGTGATGTGACTGAAGAAGCGAATAATACCGCCTTCTTCTCCGATCTTCATAATTCCCAGCCAGAATGCCATCACACCGGTTAAATAAATCGACAGCTCGAACCCGGTTTTGGACATATCGAAAATGGATTGTACCATTTTGGGAAACACATCCACATCGCCAAAAAACAGCAGGCGCACCAGGCCTACCGCAAAAGCAATCATGAAGAAAAAAATCCAGAGATAATTCAGTGCCATATTTCCATTCCCACTCTATTCTCTATTCATCTCGTTTCATGCAAGGGATTTCCTGTTCTGTCTCTTAATTTTTTAAGATAGCCAAAGAGAACCGTTGCTCTCCCATCTCCTTGGTGCAAAATCAGTTGTACCAATAACATGGTTAAATATCTGTAACTATATGATTATAAAAGATTACCCTTCCCTGTCATTCTGAGTCCAGCCTTAACGGGACGAAGAATCTCCTCCGTAAAGAGGGGGAAGAATCTTCTCCGCAAGCAGGAGGTAGAATCCCCTGCGATAGCTTTCGGGTGCTGCAAATGCAAGAACAGCTGATTCTTCCAAGGCAAAATGCGCTACCATCCTTTTCCATTTGCGAATAATGATGAATTTTACGCTTCCGTTAAATCCGGTTTTCTACCCAACAGTGCTTCGGCAAACCAGACAATGGGATGTTCCACTTTAATCCCCGTACCATCCAGAATCTGGTGCCGACAGGAGGTGCCCGCAGCAGCCACCCGGATGTTCCGGGTGTCGGCTTCCCGCACCGCAGGTAGCAGCTTCTCCTCCCCAATTTTCACCGAGATGTCGAAGTGGCGCTTTTCGTACCCGAACGCTCCTGCCATTCCGCAACAGCCGCTGCCTTCGATTTCCTGCACCCGGGCACCGGGAATTAGCTCCATCATCCGCAACTGGTTCGCTGTCATGTTCATCGCCTTCTGGTAACAGTGGACGTGGACGCGATACTCCCGGGTGGATGTTCGGGAAGGCCAATTCA
>JALWDQ010000357.1:0-1322 GCA_027039625.1 Calditrichia bacterium
ACATTGAGATGGGAGAAGAGATTGTGGAAGTGGTAAGTCCCGATCAGTTTGGGCGGCGGCTGATTAACATTGCGAAACAGACACTTCTGCAGCGGATTCGGGAATACGAGAAACGGAAGATTTACAACGAATATAAGGAACGAGTAGGGGAGATTATTATTGGCGATGTGCATCAGGTGACGCGTTCGGGATATTTCCTGGTGGTGGATCGCACGGAAATGTTCCTTCCCAAATCCGAAGCCATTCCCCGGGAGGAATTGCGCCGGGGAGATAGTGTGCGAGCACTAATTAAGAAGGTCATGGAACCGGATTCGGTGCTGGAGGAAGAGGATCGTCCCCGTCGCAAGCGCCGCCGTTCGGCTCCGGAAATTATTGTCAGCCGGGCAGATAATAAATTTATGATTCGTCTTTTCGAAATTGAGGTGCCGGAAATTTTTGATGGTATTGTGGAGATTAAACGCATTGCTCGCAAACCCGGAGAACGAGCCAAAATTGCGGTGGAGTCCGTGGATAAACGAATTGATCCCGTAGGTGCCTGCGTAGGTATGCGCGGCGTGCGAATTCAGTCCGTCGTGCGTGAGCTGAATGGTGAAAAAATTGATGTGATCGCCTACTCCAGCGAGCCGGAAGTATTTGTGATGCGGGCACTTACCCCGGCCAAACCGCTGCGGGTTATTCTGAATCATGAAGAAAAACTGGCAGTAGCCATTATTCCGGATAAAGATATGGGGCTGGCTATGGGACGCAATGAGGTGAACAAGGAATTGGCGCAAAAACTAACCGGCTGGAATATCGAGCTCATTAAAGAGTCCGAATACTACCAGAAGTCTGAAGAAGATGAGATGGACATCGAGGAACTTCCCGGACTCTCGCCAGCCATTATCAAACGGTTACGGGAAGCCGGTGTGAATACGGTGGAAGAACTGAAGAATCTGGGTTTGCAGGGACTGATGGAAATTCCGGGAATTGGTCAGAAAACGGCGCAGAAGATTCTGGGATTGTTAAACATTTAAGGATAATGGAGTACCATGAAGACAATTACCCGGCTAAAGAAAGCAGGCAAATTTTCCCGGCCGCTCCAGGTGCCGCAGGTACCGGTAGATACGCGAACCGCTGCCCTGGTGGGATTTGCCATGCGGGCTCGCCAGGTGGAGCTGGGTTTCGAAGCGGTGCGTCGGGCCGCCATCCGGGGAAAACTGGCGGGAGTACTGGTTTCCGGAAATATTTCCCGGCATTCTCTGGAAAAAATTATCCGGATCACCCTCCGCTGGGAGATCCCTCTTTTCCAGACGGCAGGTGCATTTAATTGGGAAGAAGCCTGG
>JALWDQ010000358.1:0-1310 GCA_027039625.1 Calditrichia bacterium
GTAATGTCGCGCGTCCGTCCAATCTCTCGCGGAATTCGTGCCAGCACCGCACCTGCACGCACCTTCTGGCCATCCTGCACCCGAATCTGTGCCTTTACCGGTAGAATGTACGTTCCCAGCTCGTTCCCCTCTTCGTCCTCGATGCGAATGTGCGGACTGAGGTTCTTGTTACGGGATTCGATAATTACGCGCTGTTTCTGCAGCGTTTGTTCATCCAGCTCTTCGCGCGCCGTAATATTCTCTACAATATCCACAAACCGTACAATTCCGGGCGTTTCGGTGAGAATGACCGTGGAGTAGGGATCCCATTCGAACAGGATCTGTCCTTTCTTGACCTTTTCACCATCTTTGACCTGAATATCAGCACCGGCGGGCACGGTGTATTTAATTAGCGAACGTCCTTCCTCATCCACAATATGAATTTTACCGTGCTGCCCCATGGAGAGGGATTTGGTAATGATATTGCCCTCTTCATCCTCTTCTTCACCTACCAGAATGCGCAGGTTTTCGTACTTCACCTTTCCGTCGAAGCGCGCAACCACCTGGGATTGAGCAGCGATACGTCCGGCGATACCGCCAATGTGGAAGGTTCGCAGGGTAAGCTGGGTACCCGGTTCACCGATACTCTGGGCTGCCATCACTCCTACGGCTTCCCCAATTTCCACCAGACGTCCCGTAGCCAGATTCCGTCCGTAACACATGGAGCACACACCGCGCTCGGCTTCGCAGGTCAATACAGAACGAATCTTGATGGATTCAATTGCCGACTGATTAATGATTGCGGCTTTCTCTTCGTCAATCAGTTCACCGGCTTTAACCACCAGCTCGCCGGTCAGCGGATCGTACACATCATCCACTGCCACACGTCCCAGCACGCGGTCGGCCAGCGATTCGATCACATTTTCACCTTCTTTAATCGGATAGGTCTCGATACCCAGGATGGTACCGCAATCGTATTCGGTAATCATCACATCCTGTGCCACATCCACCAGACGACGGGTCAGATAACCGGCATCGGCAGTCTTCAGTGCGGTATCTGCCAGACCCTTCCGGGCACCGTGGGTTGAAATAAAGTATTCCTGTACCGAGAGCCCCTCGAAGAAGTTTGCCGTAATCGGGTTTTCAATAATTTCGCCCGTCTGTCCAGTAAGGGTCTTTTGCGGTTTCGCCATCAATCCGCGCATACCCGCGAGCTGGCGAATCTGCTCCCGACTTCCCCGGGCACCGGAATCGGACATCATGTACAGAGAATTGAACCCATCCTTATGGTTCCGTAACAGCTTGAACAGCTCGCTGGAAACCTGCTCGGT
>JALWDQ010000359.1:0-4100 GCA_027039625.1 Calditrichia bacterium
CCTTTCCGATATGAAATCGCTGGACATACAGACCCTGCTTCCCGGGATGGCGGCGCTTTCTCCGGAGCGAAAGGTTGCGGAAGTCGAAGAAAAAACTTACCCGCCTTTCCAGCAATTCATAGATGAAAAAGAGCGGGAGATTATTCGCTGGGCGCTGCGCCAGGCGGGGAATAATGTGTCGCGGGCAGCCGAGTTGCTTCGGATTCCCCGGAGCACCCTGCGCAGCAAAATGGCACGGCTGGGCTTGGGGAAGGAGATGTTTTCCAATTAAACGCCCACCCGGTTAGCGGGTTGTTTGCAGAATCTCCAGCAAATCCGCTTCAAAAGTGGTTTCCGGAATCTCCACCATGCGGCCAATCTCTTTTCCATCCCGGAAAACAATGAATGTGGGAACGCGTTTCACACCGTACTTTTCTGCGGATTTAGAGGGGTCCTGCAACTTGCGGTCCACCGCGTAGATGGTAATTTTCAGGTGCGGATTGTGGGCTTCGTGAAGTGCTTTCAGGAAAGAAGGAACCCCGGCTCTGGAATCCGGGCACCAGATGCCCATGACGCACACAATATCCACATCCTGCTGAATAGCGTGCAGGCGCTGCACCACCTCCGAATCCGGCTGGTAAATCATGTATTCGGCTTTCCAGTCCGGAATTTCGTCCCAGATGTTCTGCGGGGTCACTTCGCCCACCAGGATTTTCATTCCTTTGTATTCCTGCACCTGATAGGTGGGCTGGGCTTTTTCCTGTGGTTCGGCCTGTTTTTTCTGGCAGCTCATTAAAAGAGCCAGTAAAAGAAAACCAATGATGGTTAAACGGTTCATGGTGTGCCTCCTTGTGTTGCGGTGGTATCGGAAGCGGGAGAGGTACGCTCTGCCCGGGTGGTATCTGCCGGAGGTTTGCGGGACGATTTCCGGATGCGCTTTTCGGTAATTCCCTTGGGGGTCAGTACCAGGCGTACCACCACCTCGTCGGGTCCCCCCATTACCCCCAGATTCTTTCCGTTCAACCAGATTTCCACACCGTCTGCCCGACCCAGCACCAGTTGCACGGATTGTGCCGCTTCAATCTTTCGCTTTAGACCCGGCGGCATGATGTAGTCGGTAGTATCCCGGGTGTCGCGAATCTCCCGAATCCAGGTACGTTGCAGGGCACGCAGTTCCACCGTTACCGCGCCCGCTTGCTGGCTCCGGCTAATGGTATTTCCCGATAGCTGGGGAGTAAGCAAACTGTCCTGCGCCTGAAGCTCTTCAATAAAATCCGAAACCGTAATTTCTTTCACCTCAAAATGGGCATTTTTCATGAACACGTATTGTTTGTAAGCAAAATATCCCACAATTCCGATTAACAGGACGGTGACGCCTACCCAGAAGTAGCGATACCATTTATCCAGATTGATATTGCCTTTAAAATTGCCGGGCGGAGGGGCAGTGGGCGGTTCGGGAGGGAGTTCCTCGTGGGATGGTGTTTCCTCCTGCGTTTCGGGTGCCTGGCTCGTGGTTTCTTCCGGTGCACCGAAGAAAAGGTTAAAATCCCGCCAGATTTCTTCGGTATCTTCCCCAATTTCCTTTAAATATCGTTTGAAAAAAATCCGATTGTACCCCGGAGGCAGTTCCTCGATGCGCCCTTCTTCAATGGCTTGGAGGTATTTCAGCGGAAGGCGCGTTCGTTCGGCAATGTCTTCCAGGCGAATGCCTTTCCGGATGCGCGCTTCTTTTAAATTCTCGAAAAATTCTTTCATGCAATCTCACCACAGTGCTGTTTATCGGATATCTTTTAATCGCAATTGCAGTTTTACGTGCCCGTTCCAGCGGTTTTCTTCCACCACAAAAGCGCAGTCGATAATGCCGTTATTCTCCTGAATTTTGTCCAGATAATCGCCCATGTTAAAGCCAATGGCATCCATGACCACACCGTTCTGTTCCAGCTTCAGGCGCAAATGGTTGTTCCCCACAATAGAGGGCGTCCCGTGCATCTTCAGGTTGCGGCTAACAAATACCGGGCGCATGTTCATGGGGCCGAAGGGACCCAGGAGTTTTAGCAGGCGAATAAAGCGCTGGTCGAAGTCTTTAAGTTCCACTTCACTATCGATGCGCAGGCTGGGTACCAGATCTTCGGGTTGAATTTGTTCGGCCGCTGCCTGTTTGAAGCACTCCACAAACTCGGGGATTTTTTCTTCCTGAATGGTAAGTCCCGCAGCGTATTTATGTCCGCCGAATCCGCTTAAAAGGTGGGAGCAGGATTTAATGGCTTCGTAAATGTTGAAATTGGAGATGCTGCGGGCGCTCCCTTTCCCGATGCCATCCATAATGGAAATGAGGATGGTGGGACGGTAGAAGCGCTCCACAATGCGCGAAGCCACAATGCCGATGACTCCGGGATGCCAATCCTGCTTGTACAGAACGAAGGCAGTGTCCCGGGTAGGATCTAATTTGTTTTCCACAATAGCCAGCGCTTCTTTAAAGGTGGTTTCGTCGATGTCGCGGCGCAATTTGTTCTCCCGTTCCAGTTCTTTTGCCAGGATGCGGGCTTTCTGGAGGGTCTGGGCGGTAAGCAGTTGCACGGCCCGCCGGGCATCGCCCAGCCTCCCCACCGCGTTGATGCGGGGGGCAATAACAAAAACAATGAGGCCGACACTCATCTCCCGTCCGCTTAAACCGGCACTTTCCAGCAGCGCTTTTACTCCGTAGCGGGGATTGTAATTAATCTTGTCCAAACCGTGGCGAACCAGAATGCGGTTTTCGTCCACCAGCGGAACAATATCGGCAGCGCTGCCAATCGCCACCAGATCCAGATATTCATCCAGTTCCGCCTCATCCAGCTCCAGCTTTTTGTACAATCCCTGCAGGAGTTTAAATCCGACCCCCACGCCCGCCAGCTCTTTGAAGGGGTAAGGGCAGTCCGGCCGTTTGGGATCCAGTACCGCCACCGCAGGAGGAAGCTCTTCGGCAGGTTGGTGGTGGTCGCACACGATGGTGTCCATTCCCAATTCCCGGGCCAGGCGGATTTCTTCCACTGCCGTAACACCGCAATCCACCGTAATGATGAGCGAAACACCTTTCCTGGCCGCTTCCCGAATTCCTTTTTCCGAGAGCCCGTATCCTTCGGTCATGCGATCCGGGATGTAATAGGTAACCCGGGAACCCACCAGGCGGGAGAGTACCAGATACAGCAGCGAGGCAGCGGAAACGCCATCCACATCGTAATCGCCGTACACCAGGATTTTCTCCCCGTTTTCCAGGGCGTGGGTAAGGCGATCCACCGCGACATCCATGTCCTTCATTAAAAAGGGGTCGTGAAGGTTTTCCAGATCGGGTCGGAAAAATACCCGGGCTTTCTCGAAGGAATCAATCTGGCGGTTTAATAAAATCCGTGCCATCACCTTGGGAACCGCCAGTTCGCTGGCTATTTTGGCTATGTCTTGCTCATCATAATCGTAATCGAATACCCATTTGTACTCCATTCATACACCTATGTACCTTTTCTATTTTTATAAACATTACTTTCTCGGGAATGATGTAATAAATCGTAAATGGGTTCATTGCTAAAACCGTGTTTTTCAAGATATTTCGTAATTTAGTTTAATATCGGATTGCAAAAATTGCAACCGATTTTTCATATTCAATATGGGTTAAAATTTCCTTCTCTTTGTGAAGCAGGTCATTTTTTCTGTGCATAAGCATTTGCATTTTACCGGGCAGGCGTATAAATTGATTTTCGAGATTTTGCAAAGGAGAAACCGATGAAACGACTGGTGGTGTTTCTGAGCCTTTTGAGTATTGTGGGAATATTGTGGGCACGCGCTCCCTATACCGAAATTAAAGTGGGTTATATGGAGCCCAAAGCTGCGGAACCGGGATACTTGTTTGGCATGAACATGGGGCGCATGATTGACGAAAGTTTAAGCTGGAGTTTCGAAGCCAATTACTTTCAGAGGAGTTATCGCAAGGAAACCACCATTTACCGCTCGGAAACGCAGGGTGGAATTACCCCCGAAACCAAACAACTGGAACTGGATTTTGTTACCCGCATCATCCCGGTATTCATGAAGTTGAATTACGAGCATCCGCTGGGTGGACGGGGACCGTTTTATGTGCGGGCTTCCGG
>JALWDQ010000360.1:0-4090 GCA_027039625.1 Calditrichia bacterium
AAGGAGAGGCGCTGTTGAAGAGAGCCATTTCCCGGCTGGGACTCTCCGCCCGGGCGTACGACCGAATCCTGAAAGTGAGTCGCACCATTGCCGATCTGGAAGGAAGCCAGGACATCCTCCCGGCCCACATCAGCGAAGCCATTCAGTACCGCAGCCTGGATCGACAGATCTGGGCTTGAAACAAAAACGGTACGGAAATTCATGGCATTTGCCTCCCTTCCATTGGTGCTGGTCTGGTAAGAAAAATTCGTAGTTCTGCTTTCAATTTGCCACAAAAAAAATAGGCCTGGCAATCCAGACCTATTCATAAAATTCATTCCCATTTTCCCCCAGAACGGGAAGATCAAGACCTTATCCCAACAAACGTTTCAACATCTCATCGGTTTCCGAGTCCAGATCGACTTCAATTTCGTCCCGGGTACCATCGGTGAAGAACACTTCGATTAAACGTTGTTCTGGTCGCCAGGCCTCCTCTGGCCCCATATCTTCATACTCCTCAAACATCATGTAATCCACATCCTCAAAATCCTCAATCACCAGGTATTCCACTGTTTCCGGATCCAGTTCCAGTAACTCGCAAATCTCCTCGAACATGGGTTCATCGCGACCAACCACTCGGGATTCCATGCGATCTCCTATTTCCATAGCGCCCTCCGTACTTTATTCGCTGTTTTCACCATTGTTTTCCAAAATAGTTTCCTGAATATCCCCGTATTACTTAAATTTACATCCTAAATTCGATTTGGTTCTTAATAAAAAAAATGACCGGAGTCAATAAAAATTTTTTTATTTCTTAAAAATTCCGAAAACGACGCCAAACATACACATGAAAAAACGTGTACGCAAATACATCCTGATTTTTTTAATCTTTTTAGTGCCAGTGGGTCTGGGCAGTAAATTTTACCATGGAGTTCTGGAACTGTGGGTACAGAACTCTCTGGTGGGCATCTGGTACGTTTTGTTCTGGGATTTATTCTGGTTTTTCTGGTTTCCGGAGGAACGGTACCTCTTTCGCATTGTTACGGGTGTACTTCTGGTCACCTCGCTGCTGGAGGTACTCCAGCTCTGGCATCCTTATTGGCTGGAAATCATTCGTTCCCATTTTCTGGGACGCACTCTGCTGGGAACTTCTTTTGCATGGTGGGATTTTGTTCACTATTTTCTGGGAACCTTGCTGGCCTGGGCAATCATGTTCGGATTGCTGCGGCTGGCGCAACGGGTAGAAACTTCCTGAATTGATAGTAGCAGACAATAAAAAAAGCAGGATTTTAGCACCACCCCGCTTCTTTTTTCTCGAAAAGCCTGGAAATTTAACGAACGGCTTTCATCACCTTCCCTGCCTGGAGGCAACTGGTGCAAACCGTCATCCGTTTTGTTTTCCCGTTTACCAGCACACGAACTCTTTGTAAATTGGGTTCAAAACGGCGTCGGCGCCGGTTATTGGCATGGCTCACATGGTTCCCGTACATCGGCTTTTTGCCGCAAATTTCGCATACTTTAGCCATCTTGAATTCTCCTGTTTACATCATCAAAGAACTCATAATTTAATGATTAGATGATGATAAAACAAATTCTTTGAATTTTTTTTGCTCGGAAAAGGCCCCATTTTCAAATCTTATTGATTTCCCGGAAGTTACCTCATTTTGTTTAACGTGAAACTAATTTCGGGAAAATTTTTTTCCCAACTCGCTTGCATTTCTCGGAAAAAGTGCTATACTATTTGCTGCCGCTGTCCGGAAGAGCAGTTACAACATTCGGCACCTTATTTCAAAAAAAGTATGAAGGTTTAGGGAAGAAACTCGTTACAAGGAAAGGGAAATCAGTTTTATGGGAAATGAATTGGCTCATTCTCCTCAGGAGGTTCCATCGCAACCGGAATCGGTTCAGGGTAAATGGCAACAGTGCCTCACATTGATGCGAGAGAAGGTAACCCATCAGGCCTATCAGACCTGGTTGCTCCCTATAATTCCGGTAAATTTTGTGGACAACCAGCTCATGCTGCGAGTGCCTTCTCAATTTTTCTACGAATGGATTGAATCCAATTTTTACGAAATACTCCACTCTGCGGTAAAAAAGGTATTTGGGCTTCACGCTAAGATTGAATATCTCATCGCCTCCCGTCCGGAATCTCAACCGGAGGCAATCAACCTGCAATCCGACACCTCGAATGAAAAGGCGACCCCTCCTGAGAATGCCAGCCCGGCACCGGCTTCCCCCGAGCCGGTAAATCTGGATGCCCGTTATTCGTTTGCCAATTTTTACGTGCACAACGATAACGAACTGGTGCTACGAGCGGCACAGGAAGTTGCCCGGCACCCGGGACACACCGATTTTAACCCTCTATTCATTTACGGACGCAGCGGATGTGGTAAAACCCATTTACTCAATGCGGTGGGTAATGCCGTACTGGAACGAAACAAACGCAAAAAAGTGCGTTACTACAGTAGCGAGGTTTTTGTTAACGAATATATTTACGCTCTTCAAAGCAAAAAAATTGAAAAATTTAATCAACAATTCTTGAAATATGAAGTCGTGCTATTCGACGACATCCATTTCCTGACCGGGAAGAATAAATCCCAGGAAGGGTTGTACTTTTTGCTGAGCGAAATGGAACGGCGTCGCAAGCAAATTGTGATTTCCTCCAGTTTGCCTCCCTCTCAGTTGAAGGGGTTTAAGAAACGGTTGATCTCATTTTTTAAACGCGGGTTGATTGTGGATCTGGTTCCACCCAGTTACGAAACCCGCATTCGCTGGATGGATGAATATTGCCGCAAGAACAATCTCCAACTGCTTCCGGAGGTAAAAGAGCTTCTGGCACGCTCGCTGGTGGATGGCCTGCATCAGACCCGCGCGGTGATGGTGCGGATTGCCGCCCAGAGTTCGCTGCTGGGGGAACCGGTTTCCCTGGCGACAACCCGCCGCATCCTGGAACAAATCGATTCCGCCTGGTTGGAAAAGAACGGTCATTTCCCCTTCCAGAAATCCATTAAAATCGAAGATATCATCAAGGCCGTTTCGGAATACCTGGATGTTCCGGAGGATTTAATCATCGGATTTTCCCGACAACGGGAGGTATCCTACGCCCGACAAATTGCCATTTACCTCTGCAAAGAACTTACCCACCTGCCCTTTCAGTCCATTGGATATTATTTTAAGGACAGACATTACACCGCGATTTTGTACAACTACCGTAAAATCGCCAACCAGATTCATCAGAACCACATGCTGGCCGGGATGATTGCCGAAATTAAGAGTCGGCTGTATTTCGATTAAAATCCCTTTACAACATCGTATTCTAAATGTGTTCTGATAATTTGATGCACAGGGAGTGACATCCCATTCATTTCCTCTTTTTGTGGGTTACTCGCAGAAGCAATAAAATTATCCTTTTCAATAAAATTATTTCATTGTTCAATGGTCATATACAGTTTTTACGGGGAATGATTTGCATTTTAATAAGATTGTGTAGTTCATTCGGAGTTTTTAATGTAAAGACAAACCTCATTTCAAGGAGTTGAACATTCCGAAGTTTTTTGTAACCAAAGCAATTTCTCAATATGATTTCTGTCGTCCCTACGGGACTTTCAAGAATTAGGTGGGTTTCTCTTTTCCCATGACTGAAGGTCATGGGCTAACATCTTTCTTTTCCCATGACTGAAGGTCATGGGCTAAGCTCTGGCGGCCACTTCGTGGCCTCGTACCCTGCCAGAGGAAAGTCTTTTTAATCCAGAGATTCAATTCTGATTACCCGGTTTTTGGTTAATAAAAATTCTTTAGATGTATTGACGTAAAACCCAATTTTTCATTTATCATTTTTTCAATGTCCTCTGCGTATTCTGTGGTTACAAAATTCAATTAAAAATTCATAATCGGTTCAATCGTCCCTTTTGGACTTTAACGGATTGAGTGGGTTTCCCTTTTCCCACGGCTGAAGGCCATGTGCTAACATCTTTCTTTTCCCATGACTGAAGGTCATGGGCTAAGCTCTGGCGGCCACTCCGAGGCCTCGTACTCTGCCAGCCGATAGCTTTTAAATCCTAAAAGTCTATTCCAACCACCTGGAGTATCCGGTTAAAAAATATCTTTTCTA
>JALWDQ010000361.1:0-1304 GCA_027039625.1 Calditrichia bacterium
CGGAAGGGACGGGGTGAACGGGATTTTTCTTTTTTGGATGCGAAGATTAATTAAAACCACAGAAGACACAGTCAGATACTGATCTTTTGGAAAAACACCGAAGATACTCCCTTCTGTCATTCTGAGCGGAGCGAAGAATCCCATCCCAAACTGGCAGAGATGTTTCTCCCGCTCAATATAACAGTTTAAATACTGCATTCTTTCTAATTTCCCTGCAGGTACAGGGAAAAATTTCCATAAACAGACTTAATTGGAAGGTTTTTTTCAGTGGTTTTTGCAGATCAGGCCCACCGCCACCAGAAGAGTAAGTCCCACAGGCTGTACCGGGGCACTTTCTTCAGGGAATAGGGTTTCCCGGAAAGTATGGCTTCGGCCGCCAGCAGTCCACTGTGGATAGCCGGACCAATGCCTTCACCCATATCGATGGTGGCCAATCCCGCCGCATCGCCCACAACAAAGGCATTCCCGATTTGCGGAGCGGGCAACGGTTGACGCAAATAGTAACCATAGCCACTGGCAGAAATATTCCGATTTTCAATCAATTCCAGCATTCGCAATTTATCCAGAAACCAATCCCAATGTTGCCGGATGGTCTGTCCTTTTTTCCGTAATTCGCTAAACTTCCCACCAATGCCAATATTCAGGTATCCACCCCCTTTGGGAACATACCAGGAGTATCCCGGTAGGTCGTGGTCGAAAAACCACAGGTAACACTGTTTGTCCCGGTAAGCATAGGGAAATTCTTTTTCCATGGTAACGATGCGGGATTCCGGTTTGCGGGGATTGTGTTTTTTAAAGAAGGTGAGATAGACGGGGCAATTAGTACCTCCGGCTCCCACCAGATAGCGGCAGCGGTAGGTTTCATCAATGATGTACTCGCCGTTCTCCTGCCGAATGTGCCTGACTTCGTGCTGGTGGAATTCTGCCCCGGAGCGCTGGAGCAGCCAGTGGTCGAACTCCGTACGGCGGATGGAATATTGTCGGGTAGGTAGGGGAATCCGTCGACCGTGAATGTGGTAAATCAGGCGGTTAAGGCGAACGAGAGTATGGGGGTAATCCTCCGGTCGGGTGTTCAGAAGTTTCCACACCCGGGGAGTTACCCAGCCGGCGCACAGTTTTAGCCGCGGAAAGCGCTGCTTGTCCAGCAGTAAAACCTCGCGCCCGGCTTCACGCAGCCGTCCGGCGCAAGCACTCCCCGCCGGCCCCGCCCCTACCACTATCGTTTCTTTAAATATCATACTACCACGAATACCACGAATTTACACGAATTATTATTGAACCCATTCCGTCTAAAACTTGAAAAT
>JALWDQ010000362.1:0-1299 GCA_027039625.1 Calditrichia bacterium
CTGGTTCCAAGATCAGTTCCTGATGGATTCAAATCAAAGGTAATATAATCATCTGATGAATCACTCCCCGTATTATTATCATTACAACTTTCATTGTCTTTGCCTGTATCATTCAAATCACAAGATGAAGGACATCTATCTGTACCATCTTCATTTTTACCTTGATTTTGCATATTATATAAATTGCTCATTTGAGCAGATGAATAAGCATAATTGCATATTTTAAGCTCATCTATATATCCTTTATACGGGTACCAACATGGAGGGCAAGCACCAACAACAACCGGCTCTGTAGATATAACAGGATCATCCATGCCAGCATATGATTGACCTGCTCCATCTTGAACACCATTAATAAAGAAATATATTAGTTTATTCACTGCATCTCTCACAACTGCAACATGTGTCCATTGTCCTGCTGAAATACTACTATTTGAATGTAATCCTGTAGCGTTTCCATGATAAAATAATAATTGTCCATTTTCTGATATCGTAAACCAAAATTCATGGTTATGCCCATCTTTTGTTACTAACCCCATTCTATTACCAAGAGCATCGGGTTTTACCCATAAAGCTATTGTTAAATCTGCAACAATCTGTGTCTTAGGGTCATTTGGTATCAACATCATCTGATATGTGGATGAACTGGCTGATCCACCACTACCTGTACCATCTGTGTATAATCCATGATCTATTTTCCCTTCATTAAGTTTAATCTCCGCTCCATTTACCAAAGTCCCATCAAGTCCGCTACCATTGTGCTCCACTGTAGTAGCATTGCCGTCACAGTCTTCAAATCTATAATCAAGACAGTATTCATCTCCATCCAGCTTATAACCAATATCAAAGCTATGATTATTGGCTCCCGTAACAGGAATACTTGATGCTAAAACTGATATTTCTCCGGTTCCGGTATCTGCATCACTATCATTGAGATCGGGATTTGCACCTTCTCCTGAATCTTTAGTCGTCAAAGAATTACTCCCAGATGTAGTAGGTACTGTCAATGTATAATCCATACCAGGTACCAATTGCGTTATATTATATATATGACTAGCAGTTGTAGTTCCGTTTGGATCATTACTGAAAATATAATTTCCATTGGCATCGGTTATAGCTGTAGCTATCGTTGTACCTCCTTGTTTAAGTTCTACAGTCACTCCTGATATTCCAAGCTCACCCGGATCTTGGACTCCATCTCCATCTGTATCTTCCCAAACCAAATTACCAATTTCTATAGGAGCAGGATCCAAAAGCAATTCAACATCTCCGGTACCGCTTGCTTTAGCAAAAGTACCA
>JALWDQ010000363.1:0-1297 GCA_027039625.1 Calditrichia bacterium
TCCCACAATTTCCGTGAATATATTTCACTTCGTTGGTTCCTTCCACCTCTCCCATGATGATAACCGAAGGTTTAATTTTCTCCCGGTTGAACATGGTGGTTTGCCCCATGAACCCCTTGATGACATTGACATGATCCTGGGTGAGCATGGTGGGCACCGGGTCATATTTGGCGGAAAATTCGAACAGCGTAAAGTAGTCGCTCTCGGGGTCGCGAATGCGCGGGGCAAAGCTGGGCGGGATGTCGATATCAGAGAATTCGTACACCATGGGATTGGTGTAGAGCTTAAAATTCTGGAACGCCAGGCATTTGCTGTAATCCAGCTTTTGCAGGTAATTGGGATCGGGAGGGGTGCCGTCGAAGGGAACATCCACAATATCCACACCCTCGGCAGCCAGAGCAATATCCAGCGCATCGGTAGCTGAACACATGGCAAACAGAAATCCCCCATCCACCACATATTGTTTAATAGCGCGAGCCACGGCTTTTTTCTCTTCAGAAACAGAGGGATACCCTAATTTCGCCGCCAGCGCTTCGTTTACCTGTACTTCCCGAATGTACCAGGGAGCATTGCGGAAACTGCCATAAAACTTTCCATACTGCCCGGTAAAATCCTCGTGATGGAGATGGAGCCAGTCGTACTGGTACAGTTTTCCCGCCAGCACTTCTTCATCGTACACCTTGTCGTAATCAATCTGGGCGTAAGTGAGGGCCAGGGTAACGGCATCGTCCCAGGGTTGTTTGTTGGGCGGGGTGTACACGGCAATTTTAGGTGCTTTTTCCAGCAACACCCGCTCCATGTTTTCCTGCTCAATGGTGGCGTAAATCTGATTTACCGCTGCGCCATCCACCTTCTCGAATTTCACCCCGCGAATTAAACACACCTGCTCCAGTTCCGGGAAATCCTTCATTAAAAACGAGCCACCCCGGTAATTCAGCAACCATTCCACATTCACCCCGTTTTTGATGGTCCAGTAGGCAACACCGTATGCTTTCAAATGGTCCGTCTGGGTGAGATCCATGGGAATGAGCAGATACTGGGCCGCTGCGGGAGAAATGCCCATCAGAAAGAACCAGATTAGTAAAAGGATGCGCCTCATGGTACCTCTCCGGGTAATTTTGGTTGTAACACTTTCATTCGTTCCCGTGCCTGTTCAACGAACAAACTGTTGGGATAGTTCTGTAACAGGGTCTGGTAGGCATCGAATGCTTCCCGGGGGCGGTTGGCGTACTTTTCCAGAATACCTGCCATAAGGAACAAATGTCGATCGGCATAAAGCTGCTGGGTAGAATCTTGC
>JALWDQ010000364.1:0-4069 GCA_027039625.1 Calditrichia bacterium
ATGCCGGATCGTCAATCTGCTCGGGTTTGAATCCCAGATGCCCACCGGCCAGAGGGCCTTCCACAACCACCGCATCCGGAATGCGGGGAAAATGCTTCTCCCAATAACTGAAGATAAGCCGGGTGGCTCGCGCCGAAGAAACAATCGGTACAAAATGGGTGGGACTGTCCTTCAGTGCCCGGGCATCGATGCTTTTGGGAAAACGCAGGGGCAAACCGGCACCTAAAAATACCACATCCACTTGCTCCTGAAGCGCACATTCCAGCAGCTCGTCGTAATCGGTCATGGCCACCATGATATTCAGGCCAATGGGGCCGGTGGTCAGGCGACGCGCCCGGCGAATCTCTTCCCGCAGGTAGTAAATATTGGCTTCCCGATAGCTCATGGTTTTACTGGGGAATAAAGCACCCAGCGCTACCGAAGAAATGACCCCCAATCCCCCCTGGTTGGTCACTGCCGAAGCCAGCCCCGATAAGGAAATGCCGACTCCCATTCCTCCCTGAATGATGGGTTTCTCAATTTCAATTTTCCCGATGCGCAAGGCGGGTAAATTTGACAAATACATATTCTTCTCCATTCCATTGTTCTTTGGTATTTTAACACATTTCGCATCCCAGAAATGTAAAACAACTGTAAAACTTCCCGGTTTATTGAAGAAATGATCCTCCTGCAATTCCGATGGATTTCTGTGATTGACAGGAAATAAATCAACTGGAGATGTACATTGAGTGCCCCGCCGGGGATACTAAACTACCCGTAGAGAATTGAATGTACCGAAAGGTACATCCATGTGTACCAAATGGTTCAATTTATTATTTCACGGATTCATTCTTTTCCCAATTCATTCCCTTAATCCTTTTTCCGAATGCGCATTAAAAAATTGGTAATACTGAAGAACAAAGTTTAACAAATTGCACGTTCATTTTTAATTCACATCTAAATTGCATTATTCTTTAAGAATATACTAAAATCAACCTTCTTCTTGTTTCATATATTTATCCCGAAAGCCTTAATCCACTAACCTCCGGAAAAAAACAATGAGAGAAAACGTACCTCCTGAAAACTGGCATTTCATTTGTTTGCTTCATACACGAAATATAACTAAGGTTCTATTTACATAAGCGGCTGAAGGGAAAGTTAATTTTTTACAAAATTGTTTAAAAAACCGGGATGTTTTATTAAAGGTAGTTGCTGGTACCACGAAAATACTTTATGAGGGATGAAAAGGAACTCTCAGGGACAAGAGAGTGGAGAAGCAACATGGATTCTATCCTGCAATAAATAAAAGGAAATTAATCATCACTCCGGATTTTGTCCCACTTTTTATCAGATGTCGTTTTACCAGCGAGAATAAGGGACGGACAAGACAATTTAACCACACAAGGAGGGTGTTATGATGCACAAAAACCAATCTATTTTTCGCACTGGCTACCGGATATTCTGGGGAATTTTACTTTTACTGCCGGTAGTGCTCTGGGCACAACTGAGCGCACCGGAGGTGGAAGCGGTTTACGGCGGACGTATCAAATCCATTGCGGTGGATGCGGTGGATGCGGTGACGTCGATCATGTTCATTACCACCGAAAGTGCCAATTCCGCTTTTTACACCACGGTGAGCTACAGCAGCGGCAGTCCGGTGATTGCTCCCTTTCAGGTAGTCCCCGATCTGGATGCCGATGACGGATTTGGCAGTTCCCTTACCAAAATTGCTGCGGATGGACCATCCGAAACCTATTTTGTTCTTCACAACGAGGAGTTGCTAACCGGCAATACTGCTCCGGGTACGCGTTCTGTACTGGTAAGCTCGGGGGTGCGGGATGTTCTGGTTTATCAAAGCCACCTATTCTATGTACAGCAATCCGGAAGCGGAGGACTGGAACTGCATTTTGGAACGATTTCCGCTTCTACCGGTGCGTTTAGTGAGGATGCCGCCAGTCCCATTTCTGTGGGAAGTACCAGCCTGCCTCCAAACGCATCCGTTCAAATGGAAATCAGTCCGGTTACGGGCTATCTGTACCTATTCATCGGTGGTACGCCGCCCACCATTTACATGTCCTCGGATAGTTACACAGCTTTTACCTCCACTACCACCTTTTCTACCCTGAGCGTTACCGACCTGGGCACCACGATTGAATATCGGGCTTTTGGAATTGGCCCGGACGGACGCCTGTTCGTGGGTGCCGTGATCAATCAGGAACCGAATCACGGGAAATTTATTGGCTACACCGATGATAACGGAACAAGTTGGGATACGTTGTACACCGGCGTGGGAGGGACTGCCGGTCCCAATATCGCCTGCTCTCCCATGGTGGATACCACTTATTTTGTTTATTTCGGTTCTGCCGTCAGTAATCACAAAGGAGAAATGTCCAGTTGGAGCGGTTTTGGTATGGGCGGGCAGGAAACCCATCCCAACGATGGCATGGTTGTAGCTGACCCCATCGATTCCCTTACGGTGTATCTAACCACCGATCAGGGCATTGGTGCCTCTACCGACGGCGGTTTCACCATTTTTGAAATTGATGATGGGGTGGAAGCCGTCCAGGTAAAGGACTTTGAGATGGAAGGCGGAAAGGATTACGCCTGGCTGGCTTCCAAATCCGGCGTTCGTCGGGTTACGGGATATTCCACTTCCAGCAAAACCTGGGAGCTTTTTTATCCCAATGGAGACGGTTCTCCCTACTATTCCATCGCCATGGATACCCTCCACCCGGACACCGCCTATGCCGGAAACGTACGGGTGTATAAAACCACTGATGCAGGAGCCACCTGGTCGCAGATTTTTACCACGGAAGACCCGTCTTATTCCTTCGACTTCTGGAGTTACATCAGTGCCATCGAAGTGGTGCAGCCGTACCCAGATCATGTGTTTGTCGGGGTGCAGTCCCCTTCTTCGGGCGTAACCGGAGGTATTTTTTACACAACCGACGGAGGAAGCACCTGGACGCAGGTGAGTACCGGCGTGTACAATCCCGAAGTAAACGACCTGCTGGTGGTGCCGGTTGCTGGCGATACATTTGATGTGTACGTGGCCTGTGCCTACGTGAGCGATGGAACCACCTCCAGTTATGGGGTGAAAACCGTACGCTATCTCGCTTCTTCCGGAACGGCCACCTATCAGAACGACATGATGGGTGAAAGCGGAATCATCACCAATTTCGGCGGAGAAGATCTGGCGAAAAACTCCGCTGGCGATGTGTTTGTTTGCGGAGACAACAGTCTGGGTGAACCCCGGGTGTACGTGTTACGGAAAGACAGCACCTACTGGAAGGGCCTCCCCACCGCCGGACTGCCCGCCACCGGTTTGTGCAGTGCCATTACCATCGGCCTGGATGCCACGGGAAATGAAGTGCCCTACATTGCCATTGATTCGGATATTTACTATCTGGATGCTTCCGGTACTCCCTGGCACCTGGTTTATTCTTATCCCGTGGGCATGGAAATTAACTTCCTGTACTGGGACGATTTGCTGGTGGGAACGGGAACCGGTTTGTACGCCCAGTACATTAACATTACCGGAATTGAGAACAATGGCAACGATGCTTCCGTACCGACTCGCTTCCGTTTGTCGCAAAACTATCCCAATCCCTTTAATCCTTCCACCACCATCGAATATGCTTTACCGGTGCGGAGCCGGGTTAAACTGGAGATTTACAACCTTCTGGGGCAGCGTGTAGCTGTGTTGGTGAATCAAATCCAGCCGGCTCAGGTGTACCGTGTCCGCTGGAATGCCACCGTGCCCGGCGGGGTGTATTTCTATCGCCTGCAGGCAACCCCAGTGCAGGGCGGAAGCCCCTTCCAGCAAATTCGTAAAATGATTTTACTGAAATAATCGAATTCCACCTGTTTGAGACGAGGAGGGAACCAATCCCCGGCAGGTTTTCCTGTCGGGGATTTTTTATTGGGTATGGAAGAAGCATACTATCCGTAACGTTGTTAGGGATTCTTCGTCGCCCCGCATAGCATGATTCCTCAGAATGATAGGAGGGAAGTATCGTGTGTCATGCTGAGTATCCCGCCTCTGGCGTGTACCGAAACATCTTCCGCGCAGCGGAAAGAGATTCTTCGC
>JALWDQ010000365.1:0-1295 GCA_027039625.1 Calditrichia bacterium
GAGTATAGTCTATATTATCAACCAATTTAGCTTTTTGATCGATTTTTGATCCATTGAAATCACCGTCAACAAGTTCCACGGCATAAATTTCTGGCTTATACCTCTCATTTTGATATGTTCCTGTATAGATTGTTCCATAAAAAAGTTTTTGACCATCATTCGCAATAGTCAATCCATAAGGTGCATAGAGAGTTTTTCCATCATTATCAATTCCAGATAAACCAGCATCAAATATACTTAAAATGTTTCCATTTTTATCCAAACGATAAATCCAGCCATCTGAAAAATTTGAAACAAAATATTGGTCATGAAATTTATCATAAACAATATTCCCAAGACCGGCACCAGCACCTTGTCGTGTAACAGAGTGTCCAGAACCTTGACAAATCTCATTTGTGATCGTAACTTGTTTTTGTGGTAATTGTGCGAATACGGTTGGTTGCCCTGTTTTGGCATCGAGCTTATACACCCGGCCTGCACTATTGTTATCATCTGCACCATTTTCAAGAGAACCATATTTTACTGGAACATTTGCATGACCATTATCATTGGCGGCTCCTGTTCCAACATATCCCGGAGACCAGTTAGCCGAAGCCGTTACAAAAATATTTCGATTTTTATCGATTGCAATACCATAAACGTTACCGATTGTATCGATATTCCATCGAGGATCGGTATATGTTTTGCTGAAATCCGCAGTTGGGCGTGTTGCCGTATAATTGCGATCACGCGTATCATAGATACGTATCGTCGCGTTTCCGTCACTATCAAGCGGCGATACACCAAACGTATGAACCGCTATCCCCGCCTGCAGCAGTGTGTCGTTATCGTTCGGTGCCCAGTTTGGGCGATCAGCCATAGCCGTCAAACTCGTTCCGAAAAGTACCGTGAGGGCAAACAGGGTTGCCTTGGTCCACTTATGTTTCATTTTCTACTCCCTTGTTGTTCAAAACATAAAATACAACCCGGCTGTCTCCTCCGAAACAGAAGACCCGTAGCTTTCCGTCCCTGCCTCGCGACAGGTTTGGCTTTGTACGGGTTCAATGTTATCACGGTATTCCTGTTTTTATACTTAAAAATATGAAAAAGGATGTTAAAAAATATTAATTCAGTTTTTTATGGGTCTGAACATCGGTCCTACGGTGCATGGCCACACTTTGATATCGAGATTGCCGTCCGAGCCGATGCGCGTATCGGCCCAGCAGTATTCGTGCCCCTCTCTGGCGTCGTTTCGGATGCGGGGAATGTACCACAACACCAGACGGCCTCCATCAATGTCTTCCCCGTTAACATAC
>JALWDQ010000366.1:0-1293 GCA_027039625.1 Calditrichia bacterium
GTTGCCAGATTTTGTAAATCCGCTTGAAATGGGGAAACTCCGGTTGATGCCGGTGAAGCTCTTTTTTGAGCCGGAACAAAGCGTCCACCATGCGGAACGCTTCCCTGCGAGCCGGTTCGTCTTTCTTCAGAATCTCCTTCAGAAAAGCGTGGAATTTTTCCGGCTCTTTCCCAACCACAAACGGTCCCAGCCCGTTTCGCAGCGCGCTGGTGAGCATTTCCTCCTGCTGGGTGGAGGAGGTGAGAAATTCCCCTTCGACAATTATTAATCCGCCGAAATGATGGTCTTCCCGCAGCTTCCGGGTAAATTCCAGAATTTGCGAAAATTCGAACTGCTGCAAAGATACGGGCGGAATGGTGAGAAATACACCCGGGAGCTGGGAAAACGGTTCGGTGTGCCACTTCCCGGGGGAGAGAAACGTTCCGGAAAGCGGATTGAGATAGGGGAAGCAGGTAAGCCCTTCTTTAAGCACCGGGCGGACGGCCGCGGCCAGGAGCGTGCTCAACATCTCTTCATCGGGGTGCCAGTGCTGGAGCTCTGTTTCGGACGGGGAGGCAGGAGCACGGTGCAGCGAAGGGAAGAGAAGGCCGTTTAATCCCACGGCGCGTGCCTCCCGTGCCAGCGCCCGGGCCGCTCGGGAAATTAAATCCGGGTCACCGGTCATTCCCCAGGCCAGGAAATGGGGAAACAGCGTTGCCTGCGGAAGTGCCGGTGATAAACCCTGCCGGGGATGGGCTAAAAATAACAGGGGAAACCGCACGTGCTGCTGTATCTGCTCCATGCGGAGCCGAACATCCACGGGATGCTCCCCCTGCACCAGAAAACCGGCTGGCTGCAGGTGTTCCATCTGGTGGAATTGGCGGAGCAACTCCGGCGCCTGGCGATTGAGGAATCCGGCTTTGAGCGGCAAAAGAAGCAGTTGACCGGCCAGCTCCGGGTAAGTTAAATGATGTGCCCGCGGTAATTTCATTAGAAACCTCGATATTCAAAACGGTCAAATTCCCTTCGTAGAACGTCTTGTTACCCTTTGCCCTGTTCCGTTCCCCGAAGCAATTTAAAATAAGCTGCCGGGCCGGAAAAAGGCAAGGTCAATGGCAAAATGGTGCGTTTCCGCCCGGGGAAGGTGATGGGACAATGGCATAATCCAGGAAGAAAACCACAATTTTGGGCAGATGTATCATATAAAATTTGTAGTAGAATCCGCTTCAGTGTTTTGAGCAACTTTTTCGTTTCAATTTCCCCGGGGAAAATCCAGAAAAAGAGTATCTGAAAAATCGAGGGGAAGGAGCAGAA
>JALWDQ010000367.1:0-4051 GCA_027039625.1 Calditrichia bacterium
TTGGTGAGGGTATAGTTTGTGGCACATTTGCATTGGTGTGTATTGTGGTGCGGTGAGACGGACGTTTTGGTAATCAGTATTGTAAACGTGAAGGGCGTGCAGGATTTTTCCCTGGGAGTAAGGGGAATAAGGTTTGTAAAGAAATAGGTGAATAGAGGAAATCATAGAGATGAAGATTCCTATTGGTGTGGCAAATTCTGTTTCGGCTAATTTTAGTTTCGATCCGCAAGATGCCTACCGCTACGCGGTGCAGGAGGGATTCCAACTACTTCAGGTGTACCTCACCGAATCTTTATTGAAATCTGAAAAGATGGGGTGGTTGCAAAAAGTGGTTGCAGAGGGAACACTGCGCTTTTATTTCCATTTACCCGGTCAACTGAATGCTCAATTTTTCCGGCAAGAGTTCTGGAGGCTGTTCCAGAGATGTCTCGATCGTTGCCCGGATGTACCCGTACTTTTGCATTTTGATGAAACGGCCGATCTGGAGGAAATGCTTGCCGGGATTCGAAAATTGGCGCAACTACCAGTAACTGTGTATCTGGAAAATTACTTTCAACTGGAAGGAGATGAGAACGCCCGCAAAAATCTGAAGAAGTACCTGGCTTTGTTTACCCTGGCAAACGCCGGTGAGCTCACTCTGCGTCCGGTGCTGGACATCCCCCGATGCTTTCACCAGCGCCTGATGTTTTCTCCCCGGGAGGCACTGGAATGGTGCTTTCAAATTCTGAATTATTTCGGCAACCGGCACCTGCCCCTTTTACTTCATTTGATTGATGTAAGGGATGGGAATCAGTTACGCAGCTCATTTTGTTCCATCGGGGAAGGTATCGTTCCCTATCCGGATATTTTCAGGTTCATGGAGAAAAATCGCATTCCGGTAGAAGGGATTGTTCTGGAATACGAGGACAAACTACATCCCCTGGAAAGCCGGAAAACATTGCAGACGCTGTTACAGAATATCCCGGCTGGCGTGCCGCGCTAACTCCCTCTGCTGAACAATTCTTTTTTCTCTTGTCTTTGGAAAGGGGTTTTTGTAGAATGGGCTCCGTTTGAACAGGAGGACAGAGATGGCAACACCTTATATTCCCCTGAATGGGAAACCCTGTATAGTGGTGCATTATGCAGAAGTGGGGTTAAAAGGGGAGAACCGTGGTCAGTTCGAGAATCAATTGCGGCGGAATATTCACCGGGCACTGGCGCCGGTGGGCATCAAATCCGTGGAACGTTCTTTTGGGCGATTGCTGGTGTATTTGCCCCGGGAGTTTAACTGGGAAGAATTGGAGGCGCGTTTACTACGGGTGTTTGGTGTCGCCCATTTTTCTCCGGCAGTCATTTTGCCGCAGGATATGGAGATCATCCGTCAGGCAGCAGTGGAGATGATGAAACAACTATCCTTTGAGAGCTTTCGGGTAACCACCCGCCGCCCGCAGAAGGAATTCCCCTTGAAATCTCCGGAAATTAATGCCCAAATCGGAGCTGCCATTCAACAGGAAACCGGCGCCCGGGTGGATCTACATCACCCGGAGGCAACCTGCTACATCGAGATTGTCAATAAAATGGCGATTCTGTATGTGAGTCGCGTACCGGGCCCCGGTGGATTACCGGTGGGTGTTAGCGAAAAGGCTGTGGCGCTCCTTTCGGCAGGCATCGATTCCCCGGTGGCTTCCTATAAAATGATGAAACGGGGTGTGAAGTTAATTTTTGTGCATTTCCATAGCGTTCCTGCCACCTCCACCGCCTCGCAGGAAAACTCCAGGCGCATTGTGCGCATCCTGACCCGCTACCAGTACGTTAGCAAACTGTACCTGATTCCCATATTGGATTTGCAAAAGGAAATTATGGCCCATGCACCAACCAAACTGCGGGTGTTGCTGTATCGCCGGGTAATGTTCCGCCTGGCACAAATGGTGGCCGAGCGGGAAAAAGCGGTGGCACTGGTAACCGGCGAAAGTGTGGGACAGGTGGCTTCTCAAACCCTAAGTAACATTCGAGTCATCAACGATGCGGTAACCCTCCCGGTGCTGCGTCCGCTGGCCGGGGAGGATAAAAAGGATATCATCGATCTGGCTAAGGAAATTGGCACATTTGAGATTTCCACCGAGCCGTTCGAGGATTGCTGCTCCCTGTTTATCCCGAAACACCCCGAAACCAAAGGGGATGTGCAGGTAGTTCGGGAAGTGGAGAAGAAGCTGGCGCTGGAGCCTCTGTATCCGGTGGCTTTCCAGAATGCTGAAGTGATCAAATTCAAATATCCGGAAAGTTCTTGATGCTCTGTCCAATGTCCAATGGTTGGGTTTTTACCGGGAAATGTGTGGAACTCCCGGTATTCGGAAAATAACGGGTTTGTTGGATGGATGTGATTACCTGGTTCATCTTGTGAGCAGTTCTTCTGGGTACACTCGCTGAGAAAGCTTAGTTTAATTCCTTACCCGGAAGAAATATGGAATAGACTCAATAAAAAAAGAAGGATGTTGCCGGACACATCTTAATGAGGAGGCACTACGAATGCGGGAAAAAGACCCGCAAAATCGAAGGTACCGGCAACATCCTTCTTAAAAGTTTACATCCCGTAATGAAAAGAGTTCCCGCCGGTAATCCGGAAATGTGATTGTGAACAAAAAGGCAGGTAAAAATCTGGAAATTCACTTCACGGTAACCGGACGAAATAGACGGTTACTGGTAAATATCGTCCTTTTCAAACTGTTCGCAACTGTCGTCCAGATTCACTTCCACATTACGTAACTGACATTTATAGTAGAAGTTTTCTACTTCACCTTTATTGTCACTCATGTGAATAAACGAAAGGCGATATTTGCAAAACTGACAGGTACGGGGAATGGATTCGTGCTGATTCGTGCGCGTGGTGGAAAGGGTGAACCGATAGAAGAACCGCGAGATGCTTTCCACATAAAACGATATTTGCTGAAGAATCATCTTAATCTTAAATAAAATGATGATCTGGAAAATGAACAGCCCGATAACGGCAATGATGAGCGATCCGACTGTGATGGGATCGGTTAATATGGTGTTCATATTCTCCTCCACGTTTCCCTACGTTTATATACCCCGGAATTCCCTTTCCGGTTCTGTTTCATTCTCATTTACATATTCGTCCGTTTTCAAAAATAATTAATTGAAATCTCAATTCAAATAGGGAGTGAAAAATTTCCTGGAGATTTCCTGGGGCAAATTCGGTGGTTGTTTGTTTTCGTGGGGTGGTGTGTGTAAATTTCCCTCCGGTTAGCGAGGAAGCAGAATAGGCGCCAGGTACGGAACAAAAACGGCAGTGAGCTTCCGTACCGCGCAAAGGGATGCTTCTACCGGATGAGTTTCCTTTTTATTTACGGAAGGAAATTACTTCTGCTGAGGTACTGTCCGAAGCAAGAGACGTCCCGAACGGAGTATGGAAAAGGAGAGAGAGATTTGAAAACCGATTGTTTTTCTGATTAACCATTTTTCAATATGCTTTAACATCGCAATTCAGGAAAGGAATGTTCATGGAGATTGGAATTATTGGGTTACCTTTTTCCGGAAAGACCACGCTGTTTTCCACCTTAACCGGTCTGGATAGCAGCACGGCCCAGCATACTGGGAAAATAGAGGTGCATCGGGGAATCGTGAAGGTGCCCGATGAGCGGTTAGATCGGCTTACGGAAATTTTCCGTCCCAAAAAGCAGGTGAATGCCACCATCGAGTACATCGAGGTGGGAGGTGTAGATCAGGAAGCAGCCCACGGAAAGGGGTTTGATCCTCAGTTCCTGGCCGTGCTAAAGAATACCGATGCGCTTTGCCATGTGGTGCGGGCTTTCCGTAACGATGCCGTGCCTCATCCCGAAGGCTCGATTGATGTGGTGCGCGATGTGCAGATTATGGAAGCGGAGTTCATCCTTTCGGATCTGGCGATTGTGGAGAACCGCATTACCCGGCTGGAAAAGCAGATCCAGCGTGCGAAAAATGAAGAGGATATCAAAGAACTGGAATTGATGAAACGTTTCCGGGAGCAACTGGAAGCCGAAAAGCCGCTTCGGGAACTGGAGATGAGCGAGGAAGA
>JALWDQ010000368.1:0-4051 GCA_027039625.1 Calditrichia bacterium
TTAATTTTATTTAAACGCAAAGAGCGCAAAGGGTTTCGTTTCAAATTCAAATGGTGAGATTCTTCACCCTCGCCTGCGGCGTGAGATTCTTCGTCCCGCTCCTGGCGAGACTCAGAATGACAGCCCCCTCCCTCAATCCCTGTCATTCTGAGCAGAGCGTTAGCGGAGCGAAGAATCTCTTTTGTTGTGTTTGGGTTGACTAACCATCGGTAAAACCAATAGAGCACGAAGTGCTCACACAGCGCTAATTCGGCTCGGAGCCCCAGGAATTACAGCTGTCCCGACAGGGACGGCATGCAACTAACCCACAAATTCATTTGTGGGAATGAAAGCCCATACCCAAATTTCCCCGTCCCGGATGGAACGGGATGATTTTATAGGAACTAGAATATTTTTCTGACAGGATTAACAAGATAAACATGATTTTAAAAACTTTTATTTGCTGTTCCCATTTTTTATAATTTGGAACTTGTTATTTGTTATTTGGAATTTGTTATTTGTTATTTGGAATATAATTTATTAACATGCATATTTCCATTATTATATTCACAATACTTACATAATGATTGTTTTTAAAATTCCATTCCCCAGGGTTGTCTTACTGACTTGCAAAAATCTGTTAGCTGATATAATTTTTGTTGATTAATAAACAAACGAGGGGTTTATGAAATGGGTAATTGCCGGGGGCAGCGGCTTTATTGGTCGTCATATCTTCCAATATTTCAGTGGGCAAGATAACCAACTTACAGTTTTAACCCGCAATCCCGGTCGGGCGGAAAAGAAACTTCCTATGCCGGGCATACGCTGGGTAGAGTGGGATGGGCAAACTACCGGCGAGTGGATTACTGCTCTGGAAGGGACGGATGTGGTGGTAAATCTCGCCGGGCACCCTATTGCTGGCCTGTGGACGGTATCCCGCAAACAGGCCATTTACCATTCCCGGATTAACAGCACCCGTGCTCTGGTAAAAGCCCTGCGGGAAGTTGAAAACTCACCCCAAACTTTTATCCAGATATCCGCTACCGGATTTTATGGCGAGCGGGGCAATGAAATCCTTACCGAGGAAAGCCGGCAGGGAAGTGGTTTTCTGGCAGCAGTTGTAGATGAGTGGGAAGCCGTTAGCCGGGAAATTGAAGAAATGGGGATTCGCCGAATTATCCTGCGTGTGGGGGTTGTACTGGGAAAAGACGGCGGATTATTACCGGTTTTGCTACCGTCATTTAAATGGTTTTTAGGGGGGATGCCCGGAGATGGCAGCCACTGGTTCTCCTGGATTCATGTGAAAGAAATTCCTCGAATACTGGAATTTATCCTGCATCACCCAACGCTAACCGGAATTATGAATGCTGTTGCTCCAGAACCGGTACGATTTAAAGAATTCTGCCAAACTCTGGGCAAAGTAATGAATCGTCCCTGCTGGGTAAGAATCCCCAGATTCCTTATTCGTTTATTCCCCGGACGTCAGGGAGAAGAAATGGTATTGGTCAGTCAGCGGGTTGTACCGGCTCGATTGGAACAGTTTGGTTACCAATTTCAATTTCCAGCTCTGTTTACAGCCTTGTCAGAAATCTTTAATAAACAGGGTGTTCCAGGAACCCTGGATAAACTGGAGTAAATGAATTTGGCTTTAATTTTAGCAAACACAGAAACCAAGAAAAATTTTAAAACCACAAAGAACACAGAAAACACAGAAATAAAATTAAAATGTACGCTCCTTTCATAGGGATTTCCTTGGGACAAAGCCCGTCCGCTCTCAGAGCCCGTACCGGGCAGGATCTTTCGGATATTCCACAGGATGTAATGCACGGGTAGGATCCTACGGATGAATGCGCGGGCATGAGGCTGTGTAAAAATGGAAATTGGAAAATGAAATGGAGATTAAACCTTGTGATGAGTTTAATCTTTTACAAAACGGGCTCAGATTAAACTGAATTCAAATGGTGCTTGATTTTCAACCATAGTTTGGCTAAAATTGTGAAAAATAAGAAGTTGTGGAAATGACGTATCCGGATGTTCGAGAAGGTGTAACCCGAGTTCTTGATTTTCTTCTTCTATTAGTATCGCTTCTGGCAATTATTTCGTTGATTGCTGAATATGGCTTTTATCTTTCCCCCTCCCAGGAGATGTTGATTCACCGCATCAATGTAATTATTGTTTGGTATTTCGTGTTGCAATCCTTGCTGAGATTATTGCTGGTATCGCACAGATGGACTTACTTTAAAAGTCACTGGTTCGAGTATTTAATCGTTTTGCTTATTCTTTCCGAAACTGTTGTTTTTGTCCGCCACACCGGGCTGGGAATTGTACGCCAGTTTCTGAGCGGTAAAGGTGTGGTTCAAATTACCAAGATTTACATTATTGCCTTTCAGGTTACGATTTTACTTTCGCTCCTTTCCCATAGTCCGGTATTGAATCAGAAAATCGCCTCGTACCGTTTTCATCCTGCTCAGATATTAATGGGCAGTTTTCTTGTCATTATTTTAATTGGTACGGGACTATTGCTTTTACCCCGGGCAGTGGCGCCAGGCCGCACACTCTCTCCCCTGAATGCCTTGTTTACCGCCACCAGTGCTACCTGCGTTACCGGGCTTGTTGTGGTGGATACCGGCACCCATTTTAGCCGGTTGGGGCAACTGATTATTCTGGGACTGATTCAACTGGGGGGACTGGGGTTGATGACCTACGCTTCGTTCTTTACACTTATCCTTCGCCGCAGCATCAGTCTGCGGGAAAAATCGCTGCTCCGTGATATGCTTAATTACGAAAACATCGGATTAATCTCCCGGCTGCTAACTTCCACTGTTGTATTTACCTTTCTCATCGAAGCATTCGGTGCGGTATTATTGTTTCTGGGATTTTCCGGAATGTCGCTTCCCCTGGGGGAACGCATTTACTCTGCAATTTTCCATAGCGTATCAGCGTTTTGCAATGCAGGATTTTCCTTCTACTCCACGAGTTTTATGGGTTTTCAGGAAAATTATCTGGTGGTTCTAACTCTGGCAACGTTGATTATTCTAGGTGGTGTTGGTTTCCCAGTGCTGGTGAATCTTTTGGGAAAATGGGATGCCCACTTTGCACCCGGGCGACGCTGGCTTTCGGTGCAAACGCGGTTAGTACTGGGAATTTCCGGCGTTTTATTAATTGTAGGAACGCTGTTTGTGCTTTATGCCGAAAATCAGGGCGTGTTGGCCGGATTAAGCTGGCCCCATAAAATTTTGAATGCGTTTTTTCAGTCCGTTACCACCCGAACTGCCGGATTTAATACGGTGGACATTAGTATGCTCACTGCTCCCACAGTTCTCCTTTTTCTCATGTTGATGTTTATCGGAGCATCGCCCGGTTCTACTGGGGGCGGTATTAAAACTACCACAATTGGCATTTTATTCGCCGGTGTGTTTTCCGTAATTAAAGGAAGAAACCGAATTGAACTGTTTCACCGCAATATCCCCTTTACCGTATTAAATCGGGCACTGGTGATTTTAATTTTCTCCATCACTTTTGTTTTTGTGAGCATTCTGATTCTCTCTTTTACCGAAGATTTACCGTTGCTGGATATTATCTTCGAGGAGTTTTCAGCTTTTGGAACGGTGGGACTCTCCCGGGGAATTACCCCGTTCCTGAGTGAAATTGGGAAATGGGTGATTATTGTGTCCATGTTTTTTGGCCGGCTGGGAGCGCTAACCATTTCTCTGGCTATTACCGCTCCCCGAGAAATTTATCATTACGATTATCCTTCGGAAAATGTCATGGTTGGGTAAGAATTTCGGCAAATTAGGGAAGTTGTTGATAATTTAATTTTGATAATAAACCATTGGTTTTACAATTATATAAAACAATAATTGATTCTGCTTTTATTAGTTGCTTTCATCTGGCGAGTTAGTGTGATATATCAATTTCTCTTGTATATGACATACTTCAATTCCTTTTCATATATATATTCAAGCATTCTCCGTCTATCTGTGTTCAGTTAATCGACTTGTTTGTCTAAATTTAGTTATTTATTTAATTTGGTGGTGCTGAATGTAAGAAAATAAAATATGTATTATACCTG
>JALWDQ010000369.1:0-1289 GCA_027039625.1 Calditrichia bacterium
AGCGTTTGCGCGACCGGGGAATTGCCCTCCATTTTGCCGAAGGGGAAATTGCCCACCTCTGGCCAGAATTGCTGAAGAAACAATCGTATACCGATCCTCCGGAGAACCACTGAAACTGAAGTAACCAAAGGAACCACAGAAACCACAGAAGACACTAAATACACTGAAATTATCGTCCCGAATGAGACAGCATGAAGATAGCCAACGAATTCATTTTTGAGGGAATAATTTCCCCTTTAATTAATCCGAACTGGATGAGACAGAATAAACAGAGCGTTCGTACCAATATTTTGAGATTTGTGATTTGTTATTTGGAATTTGTGATTTGGAATTTGTTATTTGTTATTTGGAATTTGTATTTTCACCATACACTATGCCCATTTCCAGTAGCCTGCCAGGTACCAAGGCGAAAAATTTACAGAAGAGAAAAGACGCAGCGAATGCCGGGTAAAAAATGAGAGGTTATTTTACTCTTCATTTTGGGGATTAAATACTACGCTCCCCGTAATAATAAAAAACAACGGTTTTGCTAATGCAGATCTTGTTTGATTCGCTTTTCCGCTCGCGGGCT
Organism: Calditrichia bacterium; assembly: GCA_027039625.1. GTDB lineage: Bacteria > Calditrichota > Calditrichia > RBG-13-44-9 > RBG-13-44-9 > JALXCH01. The sequence goes on from JALWDQ010000369.1 coordinate 572, forward strand.
GTAAATGTTATTTTCCAGTAAGTGGTAAAATAAGAGATAAAAAAACTACCACACCTTCCAGATATGCTGCACCAGAACTTCTTCTCCGTTATAGAGGGTGCCCACAAAACGGTCGTCAGCATGGTATTCTCCAACTCCCGCGGGGGTTCCTGTCATTACCACATCTCCATTTTCCAAGGTAAAATACCGGCGAATTTCCCGGAATAAAATCTCCGGCGGATAAATCATGTGAGAGACGGCACCTTCCTGTACCAGAACATCATTCAGTTTCAGAGTAAAACGCAACCGGGAAAAATCCCCGGAAAAGGGAACGAATTTGCTAAACACCACTGCTCCGTCGAAGGCTTTGGCTTTTTCCCAGGGTAGTCCCTTGCGCTTTAGTTCATTTTGCAATGCTCGATTGGTTAAATCAAGTCCCAGACCCACTCCTGCCACGCCGCCCTGATGAAATAAAAAACAGATTTCCCCCTCAAAATGATAGCCGGGGGAAGGGGGTGGAGCAATGTTCCCGGAAATGGCCGAATTGGGTTTCAGAAAAAGTACCGGTTCCTCGGGAATAGCGTTCTGCAATTCCCGAATGTGCGCGACGTAATTCCGACCCACGCACACGATTTTGGTGGGGAAAAACGGTTCGTCTTCCAGAAAAACCGGTTTCATGCCCCTTCTTCCAGTTTCTCCGCTTCATCTAGCAGCATAATGGGAATATCGTCTTCCACCC
>JALWDQ010000370.1:0-4044 GCA_027039625.1 Calditrichia bacterium
ATTCATCCCTGTTCACCAGAACCTGATCCAGATGTGAATACACGGTATAATATCCATCATTGTGGTCAATGATTATTGTATTTCCAAATCCGCTTAAATACGTAATTAAACTGACAACTCCGGAAAACACACAACGCACCTGAGTACCTAAAGGTGCTCGAATATCGATTCCGGTGTTATTCAATACCGTTTTCAATCGGGGATTTCGGTAGCGGCCAAATTTATGAAGTATTTTACCTCGCACCGGCCAATTTAAGCGTCCTTTGTTCCGGGCAAAACTTCCGGTTAATTTCTCCCACTTAATTTTGGTTTTAGTTTCGTAACTACGGTGAGGTCGTTCTTTTTCCAGAGAGGCCAGAAGCTTCCTTAACTTCTCCAGACTTCGTTTCTTATTTTCAAGTGATTTTTTTAACAGTTGTTTGTTCCGGGTAATTTTCCTCACCAGCAACGACTTTGTTTTGCGCTGCTTTCTCAAACGTTCCTCTTCCCGGTTAAGCTCGTCCAGCAACCGTTGCTTCTCTGCAACCTCGTCATCCAGTTTCCGCTTTCGTTTCATCAGTTCGGCATTCAATCGCTTCAAAGTTTCGTAATTCTTACGTTCTGCATTAGCCACAAGTTGAAAATAACGCTGGCGCATCAAAACCGAATGGAAATTCCTTGCCCCCAGAATCCAATCCAGGTGTTTCCCCCGCTGGTATTTGTATGCAAACACAACTTCCCGGGAGAAAACCGCTTCCAGCCGTTTTTTCTTCCGCTGAAGGGAATCAATCTGAGTTTCCAGTAAATGAATGTTCTTCTTTCTCTGGTCAATTTCTTCCTGATAGAGACGGGTCTTCTGGTGAATTAGTGTAATTTGACGATCCAGCTTGTCCAGATAAGCACTTTCGGTACGCAGTTTGTTTTCAGTAGCATCCAGTTCTTTCTCCAGATCCTGGATCTCTTTTTCAATCCGGGCGAGTTTTTTCTGGAGGGATTCTACGTTTTGAGTAAAACCAGGCTGTGCAGCCGCCAACAAAAGCAGTATCACTCCCACGAACATCAAATTTCGACGGCTAATGACGATCATTCCCACCCCCGAAAGAAATACCCCACAAGTGGGTTTCACCTAATTGAAAATGATATTGCAGTGCATAATGTAACCGGACATTTCTCTGCTGGAAAACCACCCCCAGCGAAGGAACCCCCGGATAACTCTGGAAACCGCTCTGCAGGAAAAAATGGGAATTAATCCGGAAATCGAAACCCACCAGCACATTCACCGGAAATCGCTCCTCCTTTTGAACCACCCCGGTGAATACAACCTGATTCGAAATGCGAACGACCATCCCCAGGTTCATCTCGGTAGGGATTTCGTGCTGATATCCGTTGAGTGCCGGTTGGTTAATATTCCCGACAACCATCGAAAAAGTGAGTGGATGCCAGGGCGAATACCGCAATCCCACATCTATCCCAAAAGCTGCTGCACTTCCATATTTTTTAATCTTCAAATAATAATTTTTCACATTCAATCCCACTTGTAACACACCATTCCAAAACGCGCGCGAAACATTGAATCCCACCGTTGCTTCCCGGTAAAGGGTATTTCCGAAACTCCCCACCATTAATCCGGTAGACCAGCCTTTCCAGCCCGGGAAGTTAGCCACCAGGGAAGCATCATTCAAAACAGAAAAATTAAATGGTTTAAAATAGGAGATTCCGATTTGAAAGGAAGCTCCGGAAGAGGCGGCGGGATTCCACATAAAACCAACCGAATTCTCCCCCGCTCGGGCAGAAGCCGGATTTCCTCCTGTAAACACATCCATGCCCGTTAGGTCGAAAGCAGCCATCCCTTGCCACGCCATAACCAGCAAAACAAGGATGACTGTGAACTTCATGAGGCCTCTTTATTCGGTTGGTGTTGGCGATAGGGAAACAGCTTCTCCAGAATTTTATTTCGTTCGATAATCAGCGCTTCCTGAAGAACACTACTCACATCAATACGCTCAATTAGAGTCTGGCTAAAAGAAGAAAGATTTTTTTTGGCCAGTTGCATAATCTGCTCCTGTTCTTCGGGGGCGAGAGCCTCGAAGCGCTGCTGATAATAAGTTCTTTTTAAGCGTGTTTCGTGATTATCTCGAATGAATTCCTCCACAAAATTTTGATAATCGAACGCTCCAATGGAATTGGGTGCATACTCAAAGATGGTTTGACCATAAGCGGAGGCTTCTTTTAAGGTCACATTCTGCCGAATGAAGGCATTGAAGAGCTTGTGAGGGAAATTGCGCTTCAGGATTTTATAAACCTCTCGACTATGATTGGTGCGAAAATCGCACATGGTCATCAGCACCCCGCAAAAATTGAGAGAATGATTTAATTTTTCCTTCACCATTCGATAAGTTTCGTAAAGGGGTTTAATGGCCTTCATGGGGAAGAATTCCGGGGCGACCACCAGAATAAAGTCGGTAGAAGCGGCCAGGGCATTTATGGAAAACAATCCCAGTGCAGGAGGGCAGTCAATTAAAATATAATCATAATTTTGCATCACCGGAGCTAGGGCATCTCGCAATAAAAATTCCCGGGAAAAAGAATGATAAAGGGTAAGCTCCGCACCCGCCGTTTCCAGATTGTTGGGCAAAAGATGCAGATTCTCGCTGCGTTTTAACACGACTTCGTCGAACTCCGCTTTTCCCTGAAAGAGATGGAGAATGGTAAGCTCCAGTGCTTCGCTATTGTAGCCCAGATGCTGAGTGAGGTTCCCCTGGGGATCCATATCCACACACAGCACCCGATATCCCTGTTGCGAGAGGTATCCAGCCACATTGGCCGTGGTGGTGGTTTTTCCACATCCTCCCTTTTGAATGATAAATGAAACAACCCTGGTCATAATCTCACCATCTTTCCTGATGTTTTCTTTATTGAAGCAATTTCACTTATTAAAATTTATGCGGTTTCTTAATTTTGAGCATGACCCTGGTCACAGTACGAAAAATTAATTATCCGCACGATTTCCACACGCAAAGACTCTCAGGAATCTCGGTCAGGGATTTATTGTTTTTTTATTTATCCTGAAAAATTTTTTCTATAAAAATCAGGAGAAAGAGCAACATTGCGCAATGGGTTTCTATGCTTTATTTACGGTTTTTCAAAGATAAACAAATGTAGTGAGAGATGCCACTTAAAAAAGGTTCCCTCAGGGCTTTTGCAGCATGAAGAGGCGTAAATCGGCCAATTTGGGTGAAAGGGAATGGAAATAGGGAGGGATAGTCAGGATTTTGCCGGGGATATGGTGTTGTTGTTGGAAATCAAAAAAATCCTGCTGGTCGCGGGAGCCTTTCCAGGCCAGGAGTTTTCCCCCTTTTTTCAGCAGGGGACCACCGAGCTCCCACAACATTGCCAGATTCCCCACCGCGCGGGCGGTTACCATTCCCACCGATTCAATCAAATTGAGCCGGACAGCTTCTTCCGTGTTGAGTCGTACGTTTAATACCAGACAGCGCCCCAATCCCAGCTCCCGGACCACCCGCTTTAAAAAAAGCGTTTTTTTGCGCACCGAATCCACCAGAATCATCTCCAGGTCGGGGCGCACAATTTTCCAGGGAATTCCCGGGAGTCCCCCACCGCTGCCCAGGTCCAGCACCGTTTCTCCCACCGGAAGCGAAACAAGCTGCAGAGCAATCAGAGAAGGGACGATGTGGTAGGAAAAAATGCGGGATTCGTCCTTTCGGGAAACCAGGTGGATCCGTTGATTAAACTCTCGGAGTAATTTTTCGTAGTGACGCAAGGCTTCTTGCTGGGAGGGAGGAAATTGCGTTAGAAATTGTTCTAATTCCGGAGTGACAACCTGTTCCATGGAGCATCCTACCGTTTCACGTGAAACAAAGCTCCACCCTCACTCCGACAACGTTTCACGTGAAACGTTACTTGGTGAGCGATGGTACTTTTCCAGATAAATCATCAAAATGGTAATATCACTATGCCGCACCCCGGAGATACGGCTGGCCTGCCCCAGGGAGCGGGGACGCACCTGCATCAACTTCTCTCGACTCTCCGCAGAGAGCGAAGGAA
>JALWDQ010000371.1:0-1286 GCA_027039625.1 Calditrichia bacterium
TTTACCTGATGAGGTAAATACACGAATTCCCAAGGAATTTTATCTCAATCCCGCTTTTCCCAATCCCTTTAACAATTCCACCAAAATTACCTATGGTGTACCGGAACCGGCGAAAATATCGCTGAATGTGTATGATGTTCGCGGACGTCTGGTACGTACCCTGGTGTCGGGAGAAAAAGCCGCGGGGCACTACCACACTTACTGGAATGGAAGAAACGATGTGGGCGAAGCAGTGGCCAGCGGGGTTTACTTCCTGCGACTGGAAACGACTTATTTAAGTCGTACCCGCAGAATTCTTCTGTTGAAATAAGAAATGAGATTTCTATTTAAACGGAAATTTCTTGATGTACAAGATTATATCCAGCAATTCAGAAAATATTAAAGCAATACCAATCCTCCGGAAAGAGAGAGGCGATGGATTTTTCCGCCTCTCTCTTCTAATTCTCTGCATTCTTTATGCAGGGTAACAAAAACGAACTCACTTTTAAAAAATATAAAGGAGATCAAACCATGTTAACACTGTTTAAGAAATCAAAACCGATTCTGCTTTTAGGTCTGATTTTACTTTTATCGTTATCGCCTCCGGTACAGGCCAAAGAAACTCATTTCAATGGGCCTGGTGAAGATTGGTCCGATGAAGGGAATTGGGATAACGGACTCCCTGAAGAAAATGATGACGTGTATATTGATGCCGATTGTACAGTAGATTTTTGGTCCAGCATTCCCACATTAAATTCCTTAACAATCAATGCCTTGCTGGACGATTTAAATGATTATGTTCAGGATTTCTGGGTAAATGGAAGCGTTACCATTAATAATGGCGGTGAATTCCTTTGTGGTGGAGATTTATATATCTCATCGGGACAATTATGGATAGATGGAGGAGGCTCGGGGAAATTTTACGGAGATGTGGATGTGGGCGAAGATATTGTAATCCAATCGACCTGCTATTTCTATGGACCTGTTGATGTAACGGGTGATCTGAGCATCGGTGGTGAAGATGAGCTCATTGAGTTCACAGCAACATTTAACGAAAAAGTAGATGTTGGGAATAATCTGGAAGTCGGGTTGGGTGATAATTGGTCGAAGGCTATATTTAACGAAAAACTTACCTGTGCTATTACTAAAGAAATAAATATTTATACTGAACTTACATTTAAGGATACTTTAACCGCTGGTGATATAAATATCAAATATAGCGGGGTTCTTAATGCCTATGCGGATATGTATTGTTATAACTTCGAGATCGAATCCTCGGGAAGTTTCAACTCATATGTGGACTCGAC
>JALWDQ010000372.1:0-1284 GCA_027039625.1 Calditrichia bacterium
GTTAAGCGATGTGACCACCGGTGTGCAGTCCCTGAAACATTCCCTGGAAACGGAGCGGGAAAAAAATCGCGTGTTGCGAGATAGCGTAGAGCGGCTGAATCAGCGGATTCAGGAATTGCAGGAAAAATTGGGGAAGCACCAGGAATTTTTAACCCAATTAAGTGCTTTGAAGCAGCGATTACTGAAAATTGGAGTAATAACCGCCCAAAAAGGGAATCAAATCCTGCTAACGCTTAATGGACTTAACTTCGCACCGGGTGGGGTAACCCTCCCGGAAGAAGAGCAGACAACGCTTTCCCAAATTGCCCGGGAGATTCAGAAGTTGCCTTACCAGAAAATCGAGGTGCGAATCATTCAGGCGGCTGCGGGAAACCGGGAATACAATCAAACGCTGGCCAATCAGCGGGCAAAATCAGTCACTCTGTTTTTACAATCCCATGCGTTCATTCCCGACGACCAGCTCTCTTACAAAGGGATTATAATTGAAAATAGCCAGGGCAGTCGGGGAGCAATCCTCCAGTTAGGAGTGTATTTTAATCCGGAAGAATAATTGCAAAGAGTTTACCGCTGTTTTGTAGAGCGGGGAAGAACACGGGTGGAGGTTGGGATTCGTGAGGGAAAAAGATAGCTTTCGTTGTTAGTAAAAAGAATATTTAACTTACGAATTTAAGGTTTGTATTTTAAAATTTCCCTTTTGTTATCCGGAAGTGAATTTTTTTATATTTAAGAATCAAAGATACCATAAAAAGTGAGGTTCCTATGTGTCTGGCAGTTCCCATGAAATTGATAAAGCGTGAAGGCGATATGGGGGTGGTGGAATTAGGTGGTGTCACCCGGGAGATTAGTTTAATGATGATGCCCGATGCCCAGGTGGGGGAATACGTCATCGTCCATGCCGGTTTTGCCATCCAACGGCTGGATGAGGAGGAGGCAAAATTAACGTTGGAGCTTTTCCGTCAAATGGGAGATTATCCCGAAGAGGAACTCAATCCGGATAACGATCAATCCTCGTCGCAATGAACATAGCCATTCATTCATGAAGCAGCGTAAACGAATTTACATTCAGGGAATTGTACAAGGAGTGGGATTTCGTCCGTATGTGTACAATCTGGCTACCCACTACGGCCTTACTGGCTGGGTACTGAATAATTCCCTGGGTGTTACCATCGAAGCGCAGGGAACTGAAGAAGCGCTTCATCAGTTTCTCACTCATCTGCAACAAAATCCCCCGCCACTGGCACAGATTACAGAAGTTCGAAGTGAGACCATCCCCGTGCAGGAAGA
>JALWDQ010000373.1:0-1874 GCA_027039625.1 Calditrichia bacterium
AAAGAGATTGAAGCCTTACTCATCCAGCCCGATGTTTATGCGGATTCTTCCAGATTGGTGTCGTTGCAAAAAGAACATCGGGAAATTTCCCGACGCCTTCCCCATCTGCTGGAAGAATGGGAAGAAGCGCAAACCGAATTGGAAAATTTGCTGGGGGAGTTAAAACATATTCTGGCCAACCGCTAAAGAATTCCATTTTAATACACCGGATTTAAATGAGGGAGAAATCCATATTACTAATTGCACGAATAAATATCTACCCATGAATTACACTTCCGAAATTTAACCACTAATTTTTTGCCCACGAATCAAAAGAATTGATATTTGCCCATGAATTACACGAATAGACGCGAATGAGCATTTAACCACGAATAGCACGAATGAGTACGAATAATAAATAAGATTAAGCTAAAAAAAACTAAACAATAATTTGTTTGAAATCTGGAATTTGGAGTTTGGGATTTAGTATGTAGTATTTATTTTTTGTGATTTGGAATTTGTGATTTGGAATTTGTTATTTGGAATTTGTCCATTTGTAACATGCCTCTCCCAGGGCTAAATACTGCTTCACAGCATTTCTGATTCCAGCAAAGACCTCTCCTGATACGCCTTTCTAAAAATCTCCCGTTCCTCATTTTAGCCAGAATAGTTACCTGATATTTTACCACGAATCACACCAATGGACACGAATAAAAAAATAACCTGTAATAATTTTCGTTTTTTGGGATTTGTGACCTGGAGTTTGATTTTTGTATTTTGAAGTTTGGAATTTGTTATTTCGCTGCGACCGCTGCGGTTTTTTTGAATTTGGAATTTGTTTTTTGTATTATTTCATCTACAATATTTTGATAAGAATCAAAATCTATCCGTACAATTAAGATGAGATTCTTCGCTGCGCTCAGAATGACAGGGAGAAGGAGTGGTGCTTTCATTCTAAATCCTGCCAGAAGCGGGATTTAGAATTTCATCTGGGGGTGATGGAAGATGAAAGAGATTTTCCGTCTTACCCGAAGAACCTTTCGAACTCATACTGGCCCGGGATATTCGTTTTATGAAGCACACTATTATTATTCCCAAAACTTTTACCGGTTTAATGAAACCTGACATTCATTTTTCAGACAACATTTCGGAAGGTGATGAGCACCTCTATCTCAACCCCCAAAATGAATAAATTATTATTTTCACATAAAATTTTCTTTCAATACGCCCAAAATCTTTATATATTTTGTAAGCTGTTATTTGTGTGCTTTAATTTCCACCCAGATTAATGCCAGATCAGGGCAGGTCCCTTCTGATTGATCCATAATAACGATTACAGCAATCAAAACAAAAGGAGGTGTTTATGGCCAAACTCAACTCCAGCAATCAGGAAATTTATTACCCTTCCCCGGAAGTGGTGGAAAAAGCCATTATTAAAGAGTACGATTCTCTGTACAAACGCTCCATTGAGGATCGGGAAGGATTCTGGGCAGAGCAAGCGGAGCAACTGGAATGGTTCAAAAAATGGGATAAGGTTCTGGACGATAGCAATCCGCCTTTTTACAAATGGTTTGTTGGGGGGAAAATTAACATCGTGCACAACGCCATCGATCGGCACTTGACAACCTGGCGCCGCAATAAACTGGCCATTATCTGGGAAGGTGAACCGGGGGACGTCCGTACTTATTCTTACCATGCCCTGAATCGAGAAGTATCCCGTTTTGCCAATGTGTTAAAAAGCATGGGGGTGAAAAAGGGGGAAATTGTCACCATCTACATGCCGCAGATTCCGGAGCTGGTAATCGCCATGCTGGCCTGTGCCAAAATTGGGGCGGCACATTCCGTGGTTTACGGGGGATTTTCGGTAGAGGCACTGGCCGAACGCATTGCCGATG
>JALWDQ010000373.1:1884-4023 GCA_027039625.1 Calditrichia bacterium
AGGCAATGCGCCGTTCCCCCACCATCGAAGTGTGTATCACCGTAAAAAGAACGGGACAGGAAGTTTACATGGAAAGCGACCGCGATTTCTGGTACCACGACCTGATGGCTCTCCCCGTTGCAAACGCTAAATGCGAAACTGAGGTGATGGATGCCGAAGATATGCTCTTTATTTTGTACACTTCCGGTACCACGGGACGCCCCAAAGGAGTGGTACACACCCACGGTGGGTATGCCGTGTACACTTCCACTACTCACAAATTTGTCTTCGATATTAAGGACGATGACCGTTGGTGGTGTGCCGCCGATCCCGGCTGGATTACCGGTCACAGTTACATCGTGTACGGTCCCCTCATCAACGGAGCGACTGTGATGATGTACGAAGGGGCTCCCAATCATCCCTATCCCAATCGCTGGTGGCAGATGATTGAGAAATATGGAATCACTATTCTGTACACCTCTCCCACGGCTATTCGGGGATTAATGCGTTTCGGGGAAGCCTGGCCTAATCGTCACGATTTAAGTTCCCTGCGTTTACTGGGTTCGGTGGGTGAGCCCATCAATCCCGAAGCCTGGCGCTGGTACTATCGGGTCATCGGCAAAGAGAAATGTCCCATCATGGACACCTGGTGGCAAACCGAAACCGGCGGTTTTATGATTACTCCGCTTCCCATTACTCCGCTAAAACCGGGTTCCGCCACTAAACCATTCTTTGGGAACGAAGTGGCAGTGGTGGATGATGCAGGGAATCCCGTAAAACCGGGCGAGGAGGGAAAATTGGTAATTAAATCCCCCTGGCCGGGAATGGCTCGTACCATCCATAAAGACCCAGAACGTTTTAAGGAAATCTACTGGAAAGATTACGAAAAACAGGGATGGTACAAAACCGGCGATTCTGCCCGGATTGACGAAGATGGGTATATCTGGATTATTGGGCGGATTGATGATGTAATCAAAGTGAGCGGTTATCGGCTGGGAACTGCGGAAATTGAAAGCGCTCTGGTGAGTCATCCCGCAGTGGCAGAAGCAGCCGCCATTGCTTTACCCCACGAACTGAAAGGAAACGCCATCCATGCTTTTGTGATTTTAAAGGCGGGGATGACGGGCAGCAAAGAACTGGAAGCGGAACTGAAGGAACACGTTAGCCACGAGTTAGGGCCTATTGCCAGGCCGGAAGAAATCCGGTTTGTGGATTCGCTTCCCAAAACCCGCAGTGGTAAGATCATGCGGCGAGTACTCAAAGCGCGGGCTCTGGGACAGGATGAAGGCGATTTAACCACTCTGGAAGAATAAACCAGACGACTGAGAATCAGAGAGCCAGGCTCGACCTGGCTTTCTGATTGGAAAATTGAAAGTATCATTTAATGGGATTCTGGATGGAAGGTAAACGCAATTTTGCTTCTGATTTTAGGAAAATTAATTCACAATAATTTTTTATAAAAAATTAATTTTTTCATAAATTACATTTAAAAAATGTATCGTTCGGAATCCTAATTTGAGCAGAAGGAGGAAATAGAACTAATATTCGCCTGAGACTGAGTGAGTTTAAGATTAAGAACCTACAGTTTCAAAAGAAGAAGACATTTTCAGTCCTGAAAAAATGCACTATTTAATTGCATAAAAACTTCAAACATTTGTACTCAAAAATTAATTTAGGAAAATATCTCAACTTTTGAGGCAAAAGCCTCTATAATAAGGTTATGTTGGAATATTTATTTTCCATTGCTATGGTTTTGGTTTATTCTCTAATTCATTTGAAACAATAAAAAGTATATTTTGTAGTATGGTTCGTTTGTCAATTTATAGGTGATTTTACCCTACAAAATATTTTAGGATATTGTTAATTTTGACATATTTTATATGTATTTTTTCAAACTAAATCTTGGCTCAAGGATTCAGTCTAGTCTTCCTGTAGCGAACAACCTACCACCATTTAATGAGTGTCTGTGATTTAGTACAAACTAGCTCTGTTACACTGCGAGCCATGCTAAACTTGGTAAACAATACAGGTGGCACCTGTATTTGACATAATCATTGCCAATTCAGCATAGTTTTATTGCACTCCTTGACACGAGCAGATTTGTCAAAGCCAGGCAGCAGCAATAAACTGCAAGCGGTACTGATGTTTATGGTAATGGTC
>JALWDQ010000374.1:0-1280 GCA_027039625.1 Calditrichia bacterium
ACATCACCATCTGGTCCTTTGTGTATGCTCCGGATGGTGCCACAATCGCCGTCTCTGCCTCGGAAAAGAACCTGATTGATTACCGATACATGTTCCGTAAGGTTTATTTGCTGAAGCCCGGAGAGGAGGGATTGCAGCCGATCAGCCAGAACGAAGGGAAGTTGGGGAATTTCCAGTTTAGCCCCGATGGGCGGTTCCTGGTGTACACGGCGGCTTTTCGCCGCAGCGACCATGCCGTGAGTCAGGTGTATGTGGTGAATCTGGAGACGAAGGAGGTGAAAAATTTAACGGAACCGCAGTTTCGCGGGCATGTAACCTGGGCAGGCTGGAAGGACAATGGTACGATAGTGTACCTTGCTGCCGAAGGGGTGTGGAATACGCTGAACACCGTCTCCCGGAAAGGTGGTTCCCGGAATATTATTTTGCACGGAAAGGATGTGGGCATCGTATTTAATCCTCCCAGTTTTACCCCTAAACTAAAGCAGGTGGTTTTTGTGGGGCAAAGCAGCCAGCATCCCCGGGAGGTGTTTTACTGGAAGAAGAAATCTTTAGTGCGCCTTACGGATTCCAATCCCTGGTTGAAAGAACGTCTGCTGGGCAAGCAGGAAGTGATTCATTATCCGGCCCGGGATGGGGTGGAAATTGAAGGAATTCTAATTTATCCGGTCGATTACCAGCCCGGTCAGAAATACCCGCTCATTGTTTCGGTACACGGAGGACCGGAATCCCATTACACGAACGGCTGGTTAAGTTACTACTTCCAGCCCGGACAGGTGCTGGCGGGGCGGGGATATGCGGTATTTTATCCCAATTATCGGGCAAGTACCGGCTATGGAGTGGAATTTGCCATGAAGTGGCATTACAATAATCCTGCCGGTACGGAGTTCGATGATGTGGCGGATGGAATTGATTATCTCATTAAAAGCGGTATTGCGGATAGAGACCGTGTTGGGTTAGGCGGAGGTTCTTACGGAGGTTTTGCCGCTGCCTGGTTCGCCACCTATTACACGAAAAAGGTAAAAGCCGTGTGTATGTTTGTCGGCATCAGCGATCTGATTAGCAAGCGCGGTACTACCGATATCCCAAACGAAGAACTCTATGTGCATTCGGGAAAGAAGTTGGAAGAGATGTGGGATTTGAGCCTGAAACGCAGTCCCATTTACTGGGCACACCAGAGCCAGACGGCGGTTCTAATTCTGGGAGGTACCGCAGATACCCGGGTGCATCCTTCCCAGAGTCTGGAGATGTACCGGCGGTTAAAAATGAATGACCATCCGGCA
>JALWDQ010000375.1:0-4018 GCA_027039625.1 Calditrichia bacterium
GTTCCAATCCACACCACTCCACTGCGATCCTGGTAAAAGCAAGCCACCCCGCCAAAGGTAATGGGAATTTGCCGAAATGGTTCCAGTGTGCCGGTTTCAGGATGGTAGATGAGAATCGCCCCCATTCTGCGCCGGACGCCGGGATCGGTTCCTACCCAGATGTGACCTTCGCGGTCTTCGTAAAGTGCGGTAATGGAGTTACTCCCCATACTACCGGGATGTTGCAGGAAATGGGTAAACTCTTCCTTCCCCGAGGGACGGTAATTTAATCCACCCCCATCGGTACCAATCCATAACCCGCCGGCACGATCTTCCAGCACGGCCAGCACCGTGTTGTGGCTTAAACTGGTGGGATCTTCCGTGCGGTGGGTAAACTGGCGGAACGCCTGCCGCCGGGGATCCAGCCGACTCACTCCGCTGCTGGAAGTTCCAAACCACAATCCACCGTTCGTATCCTGAAAGATGCACATAATAGCGCCGCTACCCAGAGAATTGGGGAGGGCGGAGTGATGATGCAAGCAGTGAAAGGTGCCGGTTACCGGATCGTACAGATTTACTCCGGCATCCACGGTACCAACCCACACCCGGGAGAAATCATCCACAAACACGCACATGGTGCGATTGCTGCTGAGGCTATTGGGTTGCCGCCGATGGTGGGTAAATACCAGAAAGGAATCACTCTGCGGAGCCCGCATGCTCACTCCCCCATCCGCCGTTGCCACCCACAGGTTGCCCGCGCCATCCAGCGCCAGGTCGAATACTAAATTTCCACCCAGGGAACCGGGTACCCCTTCCGTATGCACAAAATGGGAGAGTTCTCCGGTGGACGGTTCATATCGAAACAACCCCTGCCAGGTGCCCAACCAGAGCACCGTGTCTCCCTCGGCCAACAGGCATTGCAAACGGGTTCCGCGGGGTAAAGGAATAGCGGGTACCAGGCGCTGGAAGGAATCGGGGGCAGATGTGTAGTAAAACAAATCGCCAGAGGCCGAACCCAGCCAGAGGGTACCCTCCGGACTCTGAGTCAAGGCAACAATTTTAGCGGTACGTTCCCGGCGGTGCTTTGCAACAGGAAAGCGATAGTGCCGGAAACCATCGACGTGCGGAAGATAGCGCTCTACCCGGCCACCCAGGGTCACTACCCACAAATTGCCAACCCGGTCGGTGAACACCCGGCGCACTCCTAATTCGCTCAGAGAAGCTGGATCCCGGGAATCGGGACGATATACGGTAAAAGTGTAACCATCATAGCGGTTCAGTCCATCGGCGGTGGCAAGCCAGATAAATCCGGTGGTATCCTGAGTGATGGAAAACACCGTGGACTGCGAAAGTCCCTGGCGCAAACCGATACGCTGAAAATACATTGGCTCAGTGGCGCTAAGGCCATGATACTCAACAAAAAGCAGAAGAAGCCACCCGGAGAGAAGCTTCCCCCATGTGGAAAGGGAACGCCACATAATTCTCCCGGAGTTTTACCAGACAAACGAAAGAAACACTCCTTACAGCTCACCGTTCGGAATTCCTGCGAAGCTCTGAGAGTTAAGGAATATTCCTTCCATTAATTCAGGCGGGAAGTTTGCTGTATTTTATTTCAGAGGAAGGCTGCTTCCCGCCGTTTGGTAATCGCAACTATCGCATCAAAATCATTTTCCGCTCGGCCACAAAGCGCCCTGCCTGCAGGCGATAAAAATACACTCCACTGGCAACCGGCACACCGGACTGGTTGGTGCCGTCCCAGCGAATCTGATACCTCCCTGCCGGTTCCCGGGCATCAAGCAGGGTTCGAATCTCCCTCCCATGAATATCGTACACCACCAGCGTGACCTGCTCTGTTCGGGGCAAAGCAAAGCGAATGGTGGTTACCGGATTAAAAGGATTGGGATAGTTTTGCCGCAATACAAATCGTTCGGGTACCGATATTCCAGTATTCGGCAATTTATTGGGTGAAATGTATTCGAAAGCGCCCATATCGGGAGCGTTTCCGGAAAACTGGGTGGAATCCAGCGCGACCAGTGTATCCCCGTTCACCATCCAGAAAGCAGTACCTGCATCCACACAGGGAGAGCTGGCTTTAAGCTGGTAGTTTCCGGTTGAGGATTGCACAAATTGGGGGTCAACATTCAAATTCCCCTGGCCTCCCCAGTTACCGGGAGCGTCGCTATAATTTACCACCGCCTGTCCCTGAACATCCAGGTAAATGGGATCGCCGTACCCGGTATTATTCCACACAATGCTGTTGGTGAGGGTTACAGTAGTGTACACCAGATATATCCCGCCGCCCCAGCCGCTGGTACTGTTATCGGCAATCGTACAATTCACCAGATGCATTTCGCTGAAACCGGCACGCAGACCACCTGCTTCTGAACCCGCCTGGTTATGGTGCATCACACACCGTTCGAACCGGGGTGTGTACGCCGATTCTCCACATACTGCCGCACCGTAATAGCCGGTGGTGTTCCCGGAAAACTCACAATTGGTAAACCTTCCTCCGGAAAAATAAAGGTACACCCCGCCACCGTCGTACACCGCGCTATTGGCGACAAACTGACAGTCCGTTACTGTGGGGTAAGCCCCCCAACAGAACAATCCTCCACCATGATGATCGGCGCTGTTGTAGTCCACCCGGCAGTGCTGAATCACGACGTCGGTATTCCACAGGGAGATACCGCCTCCGCTATTGTCTGGCCAATCCCCAAACGCATGACCGCCGGTAATACGGCAGTACTTCAGGAAGCTACCATTATCGGCATCCACAAAACGGAGCCCGCCCCAACCAGAAACACCGCTGTCCGGTGCAAAATAAATACTATCTGTTTCCGTTCCTGCGGCAAATAAACGTCCTGCAATGCGGAAACGGTAGTTCCCCTGGAACAATACCTCTACTCCAGGTTCAATATACAGAGTATCGCCAGCGAGAACCGTAATTTCGCCGGTAACCAGATAGGGCGAATTCGCGGCAAGCCAGCGTCCCGTTTGAGTACCACTCACCATTGTTTGTGCCCGCCCAATTAGCGGTAGTAACAGCAGAACCATCCAGAACATCCATTTTCTCATACGTTTTTCCTCTAATTGAAATTCAGTTTCTCAACGCAACAGAATCATTTTCAAAAAATACCGGGAAGAAGCATAACTTTCTGCTGGATGTACCGTGAGGCGACACAGGTACACGCCACCGGGCAATGTTCCCGCATTCCACTCCACTGCGTGGATACCGGTAATCTGAACTTCATCCTTCAGCAGCGTTACCCGCTGCCCCGTTATGTTAAATATTTCCAGCCTTACCTGCGAGTGGTTCGCCAGCTGGTAAACAATCCGCGTGGTGGGGTTAAAGGGATTGGGATAATTTCCAATCAGTTGAGTAGTATGGGGTATTCTTGCTGAGGGATTTGCTCTTAGACGATTTGGTGGTTCACCTCCGGTCGTAGTTTTTAGAATGATTCCTCCATCGCCCACAACAAACCCGGTATGAGGATTCATAAAACACACCGCTGTTAAATTCTGCGCAACGCCGCTGTTCTGAAACAGCCACATCCCGCCGCCATTATCGCTCCGGGCAATGAGTCCCTGCTCTCCCACCACAAAAACACGCGTTGTGCTATCTGTTTCTATCGCATCAATGCCATTCATGGGAACCCCGAACAGGGTAGTGTTCCAGTTCGCCCCGGCGTCATGGGTTCGTGCCACCGCTCCACTTCCATTCCACAATCGGCAGGCTGCAAATCCGGTATCGGAACCCGTAAACTTCAGGGAGAGGATGCGCCCTTCGTTGCCATTCAGATAAAATACCGAAAAATTCCAGTTAACACCGGCGTTTGAGGTTCTCCCGAAAATGGGCTGAAAAATGGAATTTTCGCCGCCCACAAAACCGGTTCCGGTATCTACCATACAGGAGCCGAAAAATCCACCGCCCATCATTCCGGACTGGAATACCGTCCAGGTTCGCCCGGCATCGTGAGAATAAAGAATTCCTTGATCCTGCGCCCCGCAAATGCCATTATCCCCAAAAAAGGAAACCGTA
>JALWDQ010000376.1:0-4017 GCA_027039625.1 Calditrichia bacterium
TTTTGGGATTTGGGGTTTGTAATTTGGATTTGTTATTTAGAATTTGTCCTAATAATTAGAAAAGATTTTTTTTGATCGGATACTTCGGGTTGTCGAAATAAAATATCTGAATTTAAAAAACTATCGGTTCGCAGGATAGGAGGCCACGGAGTGGCCGACAGATATTAGCCCATGGCTTTCAGCCATGGGAAAAGGAATTTCCACCCAACCTATTTGAGTCCTGTAAGGACGACAGAAATAATTTTGAATTTTGAATTTTGAATTAAGAATTTTGAATTATGCGGGTTTGTGCATATTAACACAATACGGTGCTATGGAACAAAACAATTTTCTGGCAAGATCAAAAACCGATAAAGATGCAAAAAGGGAGAAGATGAAAATTATTGCATCAGGAGTGCGAAGCACTCAAACAGGGATAGCCCAGGGCAAAGCCCTGGGAATAGAAAACACCCCAAAAATGGAGCCCTGAAAGGGCGACACTGATGGAATTGAGAATTTTGAATTAAGAATTACAAATTAATTAAAAACGTGCACATGGGCAGGTGCTCTTTCTACCAGGATGAATGCGTAGCATCCTGTCTGCTCGCACTCGCAGATCTGCTCCGGAGAAACGGAATACAACCAACCCACAAATTCTATTTGTGAGAAATAATTCCCAACAAAATTATCCTACCCTCAATCTCCAATTTTCCCTCTCTGGCACAATTTGTGTTATTCTATCTGCAAATCAGAAACTAAAAAGCTGGTGGAGTTTGGCGCAAATGCTGAAAAATAAACATGTTATATCTATTCGGAAATATAGAAAAAACTCCAGAGGATGCAAATTTTGCAATATCTCTCCCTCTGGCACAGCAAATATTTCATCATGGCACCAAACATCAGGAGAAGCGAGAATGAGATGGTTTGTACTGTTACTGGGCATCATTGGACTCACGTTTCTGGGTTGCAGCCGCACCGGTACCGAAGAAAATCTGGATGTGAATCCACCTCAGGTGATGATTACCTATCCGGGCGATTTCGAAACCCTGACCACCCGAGAATTCACCGTGCGGGTTACCGCTATGGATAACCGTAAAGTAAGCAAAGTCATCCTGCTGGTAAATGGTCAACCGGCAGACAGTACCTTCGATGCACCCTATTCCTTCCCTTTGCAGGTGGACTCTACCCGTAACCAGGTTACCTTACTGGCCAAAGCAGTAGATGAAAATAACAATGCCGCTTTTTCTCAACTCATCACGGTTTATTTCCCCGATTTGTCCGATACCGAACCACCCCGTGTCGCTATCCTTTTCCCCGCCGACTGGAGCGAATTTGTTGGCGACACCCTGACGGTGAAAATCCAGGCCAGTGATAACCAGGGCATCCGGCAGGTCACGGGATTTTTTAATGGGGACTCCCTGCAAACCCTTACCCATGCCCCTTACCTCTGGAGCATTCCCGTCGACCAATACAGCGGAAATGCCACCCTGCGGGTGCGCGCCAGGGATTGGGCCGGAAATCAGAGTTACTCCTCCACTGTCACCGTCACCATCAATCCACCGGATGTAACCCCACCGGAGGTGCAAATTCTGCATCCGGCAGACTGGCAAACGGTGAGCGGCACCTTTCCCATTCAACTGGCCGTAACGGATGACCGCGGCATCGATAGTGTGGAAGTATGGTGGAGTGGTACCCGCATTGCCACCCTCACCAATCCACCTTATGAGATTAATCTGAATTCCACTCAGTACGCCAACGGGAATTACTCCCTCATGGCAAGAGCCACCGATACATCGGGCAATCAGAGCGATTCGCGGGTCATTACCGTGGTCGTGAATAATTGATTCATGGTTAAGATCATATAAAAAATTGGTACTTACTTTCGAGAAAATTAAAGGTTACGTTTCATGGGTCTCCTGATATTACAAATAGCAGAGAATGTGCTGATTCTTTACTTCACACTTTACCTTGTGCTGGATGTTCTCTTCTTTGGCATTTTCATAGTGGATTTTTTGCGAAATGTTTCCCGGAAAAAAAGAGTTTCACCCGCGAAAATGGATTTGAAGCCCATCGAAGGGGTGTCCATCCTGGTACCGGCTTTTAACGAAGAAACCACCATCGGCAACTGTATTCAAATGCTGCGGCAACTGGATTATCCTGTTTACGAGGTCATTGTCATTAATGATGGTTCGACGGATGAAACGCTGAACAGAGTTCTTTCGCTGGGCAATTTTAACCCCATTCCTTTTCCCGGAGACCATGCTATCGATGTACGACCGGTGCAAAAAGTGTACGAACTGCAAACAAACGGGTGTACCATCCGGGTGATTGACAAGCAAAACGGTGGGAAAGCCGATGCGTTGAATGCCGGTTTGCGATTAGCGCGCTTCCCCTATGTGTGCACCATCGATGCCGATTCCATTCTGGATCGGCGCGCCCTGTGGGAAGTGGTGGAGCCATTTCAGGAAAATCCCGAGGTCGTCATTACCGGTGGAGAACTGGCCGTACTCAACGATACGCGCATCGTGAATGGAGAACTGCAAACAGCCCGCTTCCCGCGTAACCCTCTGGTGGTGTTTCAAATTGTCGAGTACATCAAATCCTTCATGATCAGTCGCACCGGTTTGGGGAAACTTCGGGGGCTGCTCATTATGTCCGGTGCATTTACTGTGTTCCGTAAAAATGTGTTGCTGGCTGCTGGTGGATTCCTTTCCCCCTACAATCGCCATCCGGTTATTCGGAAATATTTTGGCAAACCCGGTTACACGGTGTGCGAAGATCTGGAAGTGGTGGTTCGGGTTAAACGCTATGCGCGGGATGCCGGTTTGCCGGAACGCACCGTGTTTTTGCCGCATCCCGTGTGCTGGACTGAGGTACCGGAGAAAATTTCGCAGCTTTCCCGGCAGCGGGAACGCTGGCATCGGGGGCTGGGGGAAGCGCTCTTTTACCATAAAGCCATTTTGTTCGATCCCCACTACGGTGCGCTGGGACTTTTTGCGCTTCCGTACTACCTGTTTTTCGAGTGGTTGTCTCCCATTGCCAAACTCAGTGCTCTTACTTTTCTTCTGATTATGCTTATGGTAAACATGCTCCATGGACTCTGGTTGCTCATGCTTTTGCTCACCATTACGTTTGGTGCCGCTTTGCTCATGGGGGTAACCACCGTCATCGTGGAATTCTGGAGCAGTCGCCACTCCCCGGTCAATCGCCAGGCACTTCGCTACAAAGGGATGCGGGATTGGCTCAGACTGCTTGGGTATTCCATCCTCTCGGATTTCTCGTACGCGTTTCTGCGAGTTTTCTGGCAATTAAACGGTGTGCGGAATTTTTTCCGCGGCTACCGAAGCTGGAATAAGTTTGCCCGGCAGGGAGTGGAAAATGTGGTGGCAGAAGAAAAAGTCCAATGAGTGAAGGCTTTAAATACAAGCAAAAACCGAACGGTTACTCCGGAAACAGAATCAAAAGCATCGGGATGAAAAACAAAAAACATTTACACAGGATGTGTCTCATGAGAACATTGCTGATTTTAATGATATATGGAATAATCTCCGGTTTAAGCTCACTGGCTGCGCAGAGCATGGAGAAGGCGGTGGATTTGTTAAATCAGGGAAAATATGAAGCGGCGGTGGAGCAGTTCCGGCGGCTGTGGGAAGCGGATAGCAGTAACGTGGAGGCACTGCGTCTGGCCGGGTACGCCAGCAAGGAGGAAGGTAATATCCCCCGCGCCATTCACTTTTACCGGCAGGTGTTGCACCATCTTCCCGAGGATTACGATGCTCGCCTGGCACTGGCACGGTTGTATGTCGCGCAGGATGAACTGGATTCTGCCCGGGTTCTCTATCTGCAAATATTACAACAGGATACAACCGATGTGGAAGCCTGGTGGGGTCTGGCGGATATTTATTTGTGGCAGGGGGAATTGAAACAGGCCGAATGGTGTGCCCGAAAAGCAGCCCATTTCCTCCCGGAAAATGTCCAATCTTATTTTCGATTGGCCCGAATTTACATTGCTGCGGACAGGCTCAAAGAAGCCCGGGA
>JALWDQ010000377.1:0-4015 GCA_027039625.1 Calditrichia bacterium
GCCACCCGGCTTATCTTCAGTTATTGGGAGAAGCATTTTCCCCGCATTCCGGATGCGGTGGTTGTGGAAGGCCCTCTGGCCGGTGGGCATCTGGGATTCAAACCCGAGCAGATTGACGATCCGGCATTTCGGCTGGAGAATATTGTGCCGGAAGTTCTAACTGTGGTGCGAGAGTATGAAGAACGCTATCAGCGCGCTATCCCGGTGATTCCGGCAGGAGGAATTTACACCGGTGCGGATATTCGGAAATATCTGGAGATGGGTGCCAGCGGTGTGCAAATGGCCACCCGGTTCGTCGCCACCTACGAATGCGATGCCTCGGAAGAATTTAAACAATCGTACATTCAGGCAAAAAAGGAAGACATCATCATCATCGAGAGTCCGGTGGGTTTGCCCGGACGCGCTATTCGCAATCGGTTTCTGGAAGAGGTAGCCCAGGGAATTCGCCGCCCCTTCCGTTGCCCCTGGAAATGTTTGAAAACATGTGATTACAAAAAATCGCCTTACTGTATTGCCCATGCCCTGGCCAATGCCCAGAGGGGGCGTCTACTGTCCGGATTCACTTTTGCCGGTGCCAACGCATACCGGGTAGATAAAATTGTTTCGGTGAAAGAATTGTTCCAGGAATTGGAAGCTCAGTACCTCGAAACGGTTGCAGAAGCCGTGGTGGCCTGATTAAATCCGGTGCTCGTGCTCCAGCCACCACCGAACAGCGTCTCGCAAATCGCTGGCGATGTATTCCGGTGGGGGGAGGTGCTGTTGAACAACGCGCTCCTTCTCTTCCCGTCCATACCCGGTGAGCACCAGGATACCGGGAATGTTTACCCGATGGGCGGTTTCCACGTCGCTGTACTTATCGCCAATAACCACCGAGTGCGCCAGATCCAGGTGTAAATCCTCCTGCGCCCGGTATAGCATTCCCGGGTTGGGTTTGCGGCAGGGACAATCGATATTGTAGGGGGGATTTCCCTGGATGTGGTGGGGACAATAATAGATGCCATCCACTTCGGCGCCCTGTTCCCGGAGCATCTCCTGGAGTGCCTGGTTAATTTCCTGCACGGTGGATTCTTCCATGTATCCTCGCGCCACTCCGGACTGATTGCTGATGATGACCACGCGATAACCCGCCTGTCGGGCCAATCGCAACGCTTCGGCAGCGAAGGGCAGGAGATGCAAATCCTCCACCCGTCTTAAATAATTTACTTCCTCACAAATGGTGCCGTCTCGATCTACAAAAATTGCCGGTGAGGTTTGAGTGTGACCAATCGTATTTTGAGTTCTCATCGTATTCCCCGGTGCAGCATTTCTGTTTGCTCTGCTTTTTACCGCGACTCTTTAATCCGGTAAATAATGCATTTGTTGTTTGAACAATTTTTCAAACGCAGATACGCTCTGTTTCGAGCTCACAGGCCTCGTTCTGTGAAGTTGAAGAGATGGATTCTCGTGTCTCCAGCTAAACCTACTTTTTCCCGGAAGTTAATAATCCACGTATTCCGCAAATCCTTTCTCCACCAGCAGGTCGTTCACATTAATCCATTGGTTATCCTGCAGAAGCCAGATTTCGGCCAGATATCGTCCGTATTTCCCTTTCCGGTCTTTAAGCGTTTTCAGAATAACCTCTTTACCTAACAGGAGTTCCCGCAAAAAATCCCGACTGCGAAGCCCGGCTTCCCGTTCAGCACCCCGCAGTTCCGGGGCGTTAATGCGTGCCAGCCGGATTTTCTCCTTTTTAATCCAGGTGTACAGCCCCAGATCGATATCTGCCCGTACTGTATCACCATCGTAAACCGACACCACTACCCCACGATAGGTATATAAATGTTCGACCATATTTTCCTCCATAAGGATTGTTTCGTTTTTATTAGGAATTGCTTCCGATTCAATACTCTGGATAACTATTTTTGCATACCGCGGCGTTCCTTTCCTTTTCGGTTCTCGAAAAATATCCAACGAAAATCTCATTAACAACTTGAATTTACGATAAAAATTAATATATTCTTTGTCAGGGAAAAAATCTGGATTTTTTTAGTTAAAATTGTTTAGATTAAACATATTTCAAATACCAGAACAGTGCCAGGAAAATTTGTTTCAATAAAAAACCAAGGAGGTTATTATGAAACAAGGGGTAACGTTGTTTTTAGTTGTATTTCTCTTTATTGGTTTGCTTCAGGCGCAACCGGGTACCATTATTAATAACTTTCCATCCCCCACCAATAATCCTGCCGACCTAACCTGGGACGGACAATACCTTTACCTGCTGGGGTTAACCACCCATTTACTCTACAAAATCGATCCCAGTAACGGACAGGTGCTGGGCACGTATCCGGTTCCGGTTTCCGGAGCCATGGGATTGACGTATGTGGATGGATATTTCTGGATCAGCCGGATTACCGACCATTCTCTGAAGAAAATTGATTTGAACGGTAACATCCTGAAGTCGGTGCCTATTCCCGTGCAGCAACCCATTGGAATAGAGTGGGATGGTCAGGCGTTCTGGGTAGCAGAGAGTTATCCGCCGGATGAGAAGATATACCGGATTGATAGTACGGGAACGGTGCTGAGTTCTTTTCTGTTTCCGGGAGATTCACCCTTTGGACTGACCTGGGATGGCAATACGATATGGTGCGCCAACAACAATATGAGTGGTCTGGCTGTGATTTATCAGTTTGATACGAATGGGAATATTCTGTACTCCCTTCCTGCTCCCAACAATCCCGGTGCGGTAAATGGTTTGGCCTGGGACGGTCAGTATCTCTGGGAGGCTGACCAGACACACGACCGCATTATTCAGTTTGAAGGACATCCGGTGAGTCCTTATGGAACACTGGCGGGCTACGTGAGGGATGCGCTTACGGGCGAAGGCATTGCCATGGTTCCTGTGATGGGCATGGTGACGGACACCAGCGGGTATTTTGTGGTGGATTCGGTGGCAACCGGTCAGTACGTGCTCAGCTTTGCAGCCGCAGGCTACCAGACCAAAATGATGGGCGGCATCACGGTAAGTAGTGGAGATACCACCTGGGTGAACGTGGATCTGGATCCCATCGGAGAGCCGTTTGAAGTAGTGCTGATAGAAAGTGATGGAGATATGTGGAGGATTCGCACCTACCGGGATTCTTCCTGGAACTATTTCGAAATTCCACTGCTTCGGGCGCGGGGGAGCGGGAGCGACTTCCTCAATACACCGGTAACGGAAATTCAGCTGGTACCGCGCATCGATTCCCTGGGCTATCCCTGGGGAGCCCGTACCTGGGTGGACGATATCCATATTGGCTCTGTGATGATTGATGATTTTGACGATGGAGATATTGGCGACTGGCATGTAGAAGTCGGTTACAATGGTAGCGGATTGGGTTTGTTATTGGATAGCAATACGCCCGATGGCTCTTCCTATTGCTTGCAAATGGAGTACGAAAACTCACTGGGTCTATATCTGGCAGCCTATGCCTACCGGACCTATCAACCCGGCTTGAGCTTTTCCAGCAGCGACACCCTGCGCTTCTGGATTCGCGGTTCCCATCCTTTCTTCTACCCCATGGACGACCCGCTCAGTTATTATCCGCTGGGGATGAACAATGCCTGGGAATATGTACTAAGCATCACCGATACTCTTACCGGCCAGTTAGATACACTTTATCTCAGTCGAAAAGTCATTGGCGACACCACCCTCAGTACGGGTGAAGAATACAAAATCCTCGAGGT
Organism: Calditrichia bacterium; assembly: GCA_027039625.1. Taxonomy (GTDB): domain Bacteria; phylum Calditrichota; class Calditrichia; order RBG-13-44-9; family RBG-13-44-9; genus JALXCH01. The sequence continues at coordinate 3,703 of JALWDQ010000377.1, forward strand.
GAAAATTTTTGCGGATACGGGTATGGTGGAATTGTCCCATGATTACGAACGGGTGGATTCCCTCTCTGGCGATGTTTATACGTACGATCCCGACCAGGGAGAAATTCACATGCACAATTTATTCGTCTTACCGGGAGATACGGTATTAAGCTTTGGAGAACCATTTGTTTTTGCGGACTGGTATCCCGATACGGTTTTAAATTATCCCACCCATACGCAATATTTCACCAGCGGAGTAAGGTCGTACTACCTGAGTAAAGATCTCGGGCTGACCCGGTTTAAAGACGAATCCGATGAAAATTACGAAGAACGC
>JALWDQ010000378.1:0-4011 GCA_027039625.1 Calditrichia bacterium
ATAATATTGTAGTGGGAATACAAAATTCATAACATGCTGATAATATATAACTTAGCTCTTATCGTTGTTCAACTTGGGTTAGGTGATCTTGAAAATGTGAAAAGATGGTTGTTTAAAGGATACCTGCAAAAAGGGCTGACTATCCCAGAACCAGTGTAAAAAGAGGTCATTCTTTAATTACATCTTTCTACGAAACTTGCTAACAGTGAATTTCTGGGAATTCACCCGGAAATAATTTTCCCCGTGAGGTTACTTCCGTTTAAATAAATAACATACACACTTCATTCTAATGGTTGGTTACGAGCTAAATTCCCGCATTTTTTCCCTACCCAATCCGCTTTCGGAATTTTGCCACCCCCAGACTCAACATGGAGATGCCGAATACCGTTAATATGAGGGCATCCTTCCACAGATACTGAATTCCGGAGCCTTTCAGGAAAATATCCCGCAAAATGTACATGAAGTACCGCATGGGATTAAGGTAGGTAAGCTCCTGCATCACGCGGGGCATATTTTCGATGGGGATGAAAAACCCGCCCATAAGGATCATGAACACCATGGTAAACCAGGAGAAAAACATGGCTTGCTGCTGGGAATGCGTCCAGGTGGAAATGAAAATCCCCATTCCAATGGTGGTAAATAGGTACACCAGAGAGAACACCGCCAGCAACAGGTAACTCCCGTTCATGTGAATGCCAAAACTGTATATTGCCACCACCATCACCAGACCCATTTCGGCATAGGCCAAAATAAGGGCAGGAATAATTTTTCCCAGCAGCAATTGGTGCCGTTTCAGTGGTGTTACCATAAGCTGTTCCAGCGTACCGAGCTCTCGTTCCCGTACCAATCCCATGGAAGCAAACATCATGGGAATGATGGTGAGCAGCACCACCACAATGCCGGGAACCATAAACTGCTTGCTGTCCAATTCCAGGTTGTACCACATGCGCTCTATGGGCTGCAACTGCGGTTGCGGAGAAAATTCCCCCTTTACGGCATACCGGCTGGCAATCCACCGGTTGTAATCCGTTAAAATTTCTGCAGCATATCCCAGCGAAATTCCGGCGGTGTTTCCATCCACCCCATCCACCAGCACCTGGATTTCGGGATGAAGCTGCCGTTGCAGCCGTTGGTGAAATTGGGAGGGGACAACCAGCGCCATCTGAACCTTCCAGGCACGCATCCACTGGCGTACCTGACGGGGAGAGCTGGCGTAACCCATGAGCTGGAAGCGATCGGTGTTGGTAAACTTGCGCACAATCTCCCGGCTGCTGGCGCTTCGGTCGTAATCCACCACCGCCAGACGAATGTGCTTCACATCCGTGGTGATGGTGTAAGCCAGAATAAAAAGCTGAATCAGTGGCACCACAAACAGCAGTGCCACCATGGGCGGATCGCGAAACACCTGTAAAAACTCTTTGCGAATCATGGTTAAAATCGGTCGCATGTCAGCCCTCCAGGGTCATTCGAAATTTGCGCACGGAAATAAAAAGCAGCACCAGGGAAATAAAGAGCAGCACGAGGGAAGGAATCAGCAAATCCTGCAGGGTGCTTCCTTTCAGGATAATTCCTCGCACAATTTGAAGATAGTAGCGAGCCGGAACCAGATAGGAAAGATACTGCAAAATAACCGGCATGGAGGCGATGGGGAAAATGAATCCCGCCAGAAAAAGTGTGGGAAGCATGGTAGCAATTTGCGCCACCATCATAGCGACCTGCTGGGTGCGGGCAAAGGTGGAAATCAGGATGCCCATGCTTAAAGCGGTGATGATGTACAGTTGGATGAGAAAGAAGAGCAGCCAGATGCTTCCCCGAAAAGGAATATGAAACAGAAAAAATCCCAGCAGCAAGATCAAAGTCCCGATAAGGAGCCCCATCACCACATAGGGAAGCACTTTACCCAGCACAATGTGCGCCGGACGAACGGGAGAGACCAGAATCTGTTCCAGAGTGCCGGTCTCCTTCTCGCGGGTAATGGAAATGCTGGTGAGCAGGGCAGAAAGCATAATGAGCAGCAGAGCAATGATTCCCGGGACAAAAAAGTAAGTGCTTTTCATGTCCGGATTAAAGAGGATGTTGCTTTGAATGCGGAACGGTAGTGCCAGTTGAGGCGAGTGCTTGTGGTTAAAATTCTCAATCACCTGGTTGCAGTAGTTGCGAATCAGGGTGGCGGCATTGGCATCGGAAGCATCGATGATAAATTGCAGGGGAACGGGAATTTTGTTGTGAAATTGGCGATCCAGGTCAGAAGGAATCAGTAGCGCCACCCGGGCTTTGCGCAATTTAAACAGAGAATCCAGTTGCGAGAGGGGCCCATCGAAGTAAAAGGTGCTGAAAAAGCGACTCCCCTGAAATTCCTGAACGATACTGCGGGAAAGCGGGGTGTGTGCCATATCCACCACTGCCAGTTCCACATTTTGAATTTCCATATTCAGGGCGTACCCGAACATGATGAGCTGGGCAACGGGCATGACAAAAATAATGACCAGCGTACGGGGATCGTGCAGGATGTGGAAAATTTCTTTCCGGGCAAAGGTAAAAATCATGTGCCAGCTTCGTCGCTTCATGGGAGCTCCTCCTGAAGCATATCTCCATCTCGATGCTCCTGCATAATGGCCACAAACACATCCTGCATGGAAGATTTACCATAGCGGGATTTCAGCGCACCGGGAGCATCCAGAGCGGCGACTTTTCCCTGATTCATGATGGCGACCCGCTGGCAGTATTCTGCTTCATCCATAAAATGGGTGGTGACAAAGATGGTGGTTCCCTGTTGCGCCGTGGCGTGGATTACTTCCCAGAAGGCGCGCCGGGCAACAGGATCCACCCCGGAGGTGGGTTCATCTAAAAATAAAATGGGGGGATGGTGCAGCATGGCGCAACCCAGCGCCAGGCGCTGTTTAAATCCCAGTGGTAAATCCCGGGTGAGTTGCTTGCGGAAGGGAAGCAGTTTGAAGCGCTGTAACAGTTGTTCTTTCTCCTGGCGGATTTGCCGCAGGGAGAGTCCATAGATTCCCCCGAAAAATTCAATATTCTCTTCCACGGTTAAATCCTGGTACAGAGAAAACCGCTGACTCATGTAACCAATTACCTTTTTAATCTGTTCACTCTGGCGGTACACATCGTATCCGTTTACCGTGGCTTCCCCTTCGGAGGGTGCCAGCAGGCCGCAGAGCATACGGATTAACGTAGTCTTCCCGGCACCATTGGGCCCCAGGAAGCCAAACACCTCTCCCTTTGCCACCTGAAGGGTGACACGATCCACCGCTACGAAATCCCCAAAGCGACGGGTTAGATTATGGGTGCTTACGGATAATTCGTTCATTTTTCTTGATTCCCCTCGCTTTCCGCTTCCATTAGTTCCAGGAACACGTCTTCCATTCCGGGTGGAATAGGCTGGTGCTGCAGCAAGTTCCCGGAATTGTCCCGGTACCACTGTTGCCACTGGCTTTCCTCGGGTGTTTTCAGAAAACTGACGTGCAGGGAATCGCCAAACTGGGTGGTGGAGTGCACTTGAGGGAGTTGCTGAAAGTAATCCTTCAACTGGTGCAGATTCTTCCCTTCCAGCCGGAAAAGGGGGTAAGGGAAGGCTTCAATCAGTTGCTGCGGTTCCCCGCTGGCGATGATGCTTCCCCGATGCATCAGTGCCACCCGATCGCAGCGTGCCGCTTCGTCCATGTAGGCTGTGGAGACCAGGATGCCGGTACCTTCCCGCCGAATTTCTCCTAAAATATGCCAGAATTCCTGGCGGGAGACCGGATCCACCCCAAAAGTGGGTTCATCCAGAATCAGTACCCGGGGGCGGTGAATGAGGGCGCAGGAAAGCGCCAGCTTCTGTTTCATCCCTCCGGAGAGGGCACCGGCAGCGCGGTTCCGGAACGGTTCCAGCCGGGAGAAACGGTACAGTTCCCGCAGGCGCGCTGTACGCTCGGCTTCGGGAACTCCGAAAATGTCCGCAAAAAAGCGCAGGTTCTGCTCCACACTTAAATCCGGGTACAGCGAAAACTGCTG
>JALWDQ010000379.1:0-1276 GCA_027039625.1 Calditrichia bacterium
GGTGTATGGGAGCCACGATAATGTTGAAGAAGGTATCGAAATCCCCAAAGGAGCGGTGGTGGAGTTTTTCTGTCCCGAGTGCGGGGTGAGTTTGAAATCGCCGGACGAAACCTGTGTGTTATGTGCTTCCCCCATGTTTGTGTTTCACCTCCCCAAAGGGGGTATTGTGGAAGGTTGCCTGAAAAAGGGATGCTTCTATCACAAAATGAAGATTGTGGCTGCGGAGGAACAACTGGGACGCCTGTTCGAGGACAGTACGCTGGAATCGTTCCTGTAAAAAATAAGCAGTGGGGCATAGTAGTGGGGTGGAGAAATAAAAGGATTCCAAATTGATTTTCCGGAAGGGGCGTATTACATTTTGCCATATTTAAACCGGAGGCAAGGATGAATATCGGGGACCTTTTGACGGAAGAGCTGATTATTGAGGATTTGAAGGGTGAGAATAAGTTTGAGGTGATTGAAGAATTACTGGATTTACTGGTACGTGCCGGGAAGGTAGAAGATCGGGAGACGGCGTTGAACGATTTGATTGAGCGGGAGCAATATTTAAGCACAGGATTGGAGCGACATCTGGCGGTTCCCCATGCAAAAACCTCAGCCGTGCGTGAGTTGTTGGTCAGTTTCGGGCGTAGTTTAAAGGGATTGGATTTTGATACACTGGACGGTAAGCCAGCGCATTTTATTTTTCTGGTTCTTTCGCCCCGGGACACCTCCGGTCCCCACATTAAAACACTGGCGCAAATTACCCGTAATTTCCGGGACGACACCATCCCCGAACAATTGATGAATGCCAAAAGTCGGCGGGAAATCCTGGAGATTATTCAAAATTTTAAATAGATGAGGGTCCTTTGGATATATTTGAGGTGCTCCAGCCAGCCATTGCGCAAATTCAGCAGGAGTTGCAAAAAAGTATTCAGGATAGTTTTCCCCGTACCTTAAAAGACCCCATTCGTTATTTTCTGGAAACCACCGGTAAAAAAGTGCGTCCCCTGCTCACCATGTATTCCTGCGAGCTGGTGGGAGAAAAGGCGGAAGCTGCGTTACCGGCTGCGGTGGCAGTGGAGTTATTTCACGATTTTACTCTGATTCACGACGACATTATGGATCAGGACACTTTGCGCCGGGGGCGTCCCACCATTCATGTGAAATGGGACGAAGGTACGGCCATTCTGGTGGGAGATGCACTCATTGGAATGGCTTACCGCAATTTGTTACAAAGTCGCAGCAATCGCCTTTCCGAGCTGGTGGCTCATTTCAGCGAGGCGCTGGTGAAGGT
>JALWDQ010000380.1:0-648 GCA_027039625.1 Calditrichia bacterium
GAGCCGGTATGTACCTGGATGGAATACAGTGAATCACCGTATCTGGCTAAATTGTCTCACCCGGAATCAGGAGGGCACAAAAGTCCTGTGAATCTGCCCCACAGCCGCTGTCTCTCCTTTAACCTGCAAACTGCCCTTGCCACCCTGCAGCCTCTACCGATTAACGGGGACATCACCGCTGAACTCTCCCGTCCGGAGGTGGAAAACACATTGGGCAATGAGCCACCGGATTTTCGCTACTGGGGTCATGAGGTGAATGCCAGGAATGCCTTCGTTTTCGAGAAAATGAGTGTAACCCCCTCCACACGGGTTAAACTACCGGTACGGATTCTGGTGCAGAACCTGAAACCACAGGGGAATGATAAAACAAGCAAAATACCGGTGCCCATATTTACCCTGACGGTGCGAGATGGTGCCACCCATCAGGTGTTGCACACATTGCAGCCTTACACCACGGGATTATTGTTACACTCCCACAATGCCAATTTTGTGTTAAACGACACCCTGTTGGTGGATTTATCTCCCTTTGCCGGTCGGGAGGTGTATCTAGAAGGGCGTTGTAATTTGAGGGATAAATCGGCAAGCGTGGGAATCGCCGAGGTGTATGACTTACGCTCGGTGGCACCGCAGATGCACAAAGAGTTACCG
>JALWDQ010000380.1:658-4007 GCA_027039625.1 Calditrichia bacterium
GGTAGTTCCCACAGCATACCAGTTGTACCCCAACTACCCCAATCCATTCAATCCCAGCACCACCATTGAGTTTGATGTACCGGAACAATCGGTGGTGAAGCTGGTGGTGTACGACGTTTCCGGTCGCCGGATCCGTACGCTGATGGATGGCAGCTATGCGGCGGGACATCATCAGGTGGTTTGGGATGGCTGCGATGAGCGGGGTGTTCCGGTTGCCAGCGGGGTGTATATTTACCGATTAACGGCGGGGAGTCATCATTTTACCCGGAAGATGATGTTGATGAAATAAAAAAAGCATAGAGCATAGGGACATAGCTGCCGGTGGGGAAGGGTTTTCTCTGCCGGCAGTTTTTTGTGAGCAATTTGCAGAGAACCTATTCAATAGTGTCTTTGTCTTTTGTCTTTTATCTTTTGTCTTTTATCTTTTCACGTAGCGCTCGTAGCGCACGTTGCGGTTTTATGATTATAAAAAAATTAACCGCAAAGGTCGCAGAGAATGCGCCAAGACCGCAAAGGGTTTCCAATTTTTAAACCCCAAACAACAAAAAAAACCGCAGCGGACGCAGCGGAGACTCAAATTCAAAATCCCAAAAAACAAATCCCAAATCACAAAAAAATTCCAATTAACAAATTCCAAATCACAAACAAAATTCCAAACCCCAAATCACAAATCATAAATAACAAATCTCAAATCACAAATCCCAAATTCCAAAAACAAATTCTAAATCCAAAAAATAATTATTTTTAATTCGTGTCCATTCGTGTGATTCGTGGGCAAATATCTATTCTTTTTATTCGTGATTATTCGTGTGATTCGTGGTTAAATAATCCGCGGGTAAGTAAATTTTCGCTTACGACATCAGCGGAAGGGTTTGGTGCGCTCGTAAAATATATCGGGAGGTAAATCGGGCTTTTTCGCGGCTTCTGTGGCCAGTTGATCCGCGCGTTCGTTCTCGGTATTTCCCGCATGGCCGCGCACCCAGCGAAAGGTAACCTTATGCCGATCCAGCAATTTCAACAACCGTTCCCACAGATCAGGATTTTCGGCATACTCTTTCTTTCCACGCCTCCAGTTATGCGCCTGCCAGCGGCGTGCCCAGCCCATGTTAATGGCATCCACCAGATAGCGCGAATCGCTGTAAAGGGTAACCTGACAGGGTTCTTTTAACGCTTCCAGCGCCACAATCACCGCCATCAATTCCATCCGATTGTTCGTGGTGCGGCGGAAACCACCGGAAAGTTCTTTGCGATGCTTGCCGTACTTTAAAATTGCCCCGTAACCCCCGGGACCGGGATTTCGGATGCAGGCACCATCGGTGTAAATCACCACTTCCTTCAGGTCTTCGGAAGCATCCGCTTTCTTTTTCGAAGGTTCGCTTCCTTCGGACGTTTTTAAATTAGCGGAACTCATGTTTCGTCCTGTTCTTTTAATCGCGAAGGGACGGAGGTAACCGGTACATTTTTCCGCGGACGTGCTTTGCGGCTCACCGAACGCCGTGTACGTGCCACTGTTTCCTTCCGAAGAGCAATTTCGAATACTTCGTGGAGTTTTTCCACAAAAATAAACTTCATTTTCTTACGAATTTTCTCCGGAACCTCCTGCAAGTCACGCTCGTTACGAGCGGGCATAATCACCGTTTTAATTCCCGCTCGCTGGGCTGCCAGCACCTTCTCCTTAATTCCTCCTACCGGCAAAACCCGGCCACGCAGGGAAATTTCCCCGGTCATGGCCACATCGTGCCGCACCGGACGGCAGGTGAGCAACGAAAGAAGCGAGGTGGCTATGGTCACCCCCGCCGAGGGACCATCCTTGGGAACCGCCCCGGAAGGAACATGCACGTGGATATCGTACTTCTGGTAAAAATCCGGATCGATCCCGTACTTCTCCGCATGGGAGCGCAAGAAGCTCAAAGCCGCCTGGGCCGATTCCCGCATCACATCCCCCAACTGCCCGGTAAGGGTGAGATGCTTGCCCCCTTTCATGAGGGTGGACTCCACGAAAAGGATTTCCCCACCGGTGGGCGTCCAGGCCAATCCTGTGGCAATTCCCACTTCGTCCTTCAATCCCGCCAGCTCCGGGAAATTTTTGGGCGGACCGAGATATTCCAGTACATTCTCCGCGGTAATCACCACCGGCTCACCCTTCCCTTCCGCAAACCGGCGGGCAATTTTCCGGCAAATGGTGGCGATTTCGCGCTCCAGATTCCGCACCCCGGCTTCATCCGTGTAATCGGTAATAATGCGTTCCAGCGCATTCACTCGGAATTTCACATCCTTCTTGCGAAGCCCGTTTTCCGCAATCTGGCGAGGCACCAGATACTTCCGGGCAATCTGGATTTTTTCTTCCGTAATGTAACCGGGGATTTCAATCACTTCCAGCCGGTCCAGTAGAGCCGGAGGAATATCGTACAGCATATTGGCGGTGGTAATAAACATCACCCGGGAGAGGTCGAACTTCACATCCAGGTAGTGATCGACAAAATCCTTATTCTGCTCGGGGTCCAGGGCTTCCAGTAATGCCGAAGCAGGGTCGCCTCGAAAATCGGAACCCATTTTGTCGATTTCATCCAGCATGAACACGGGATTTCGGGTTCCCGCTTCCTTAATCATTTGAATGATGCGTCCCGGCAGCGCCCCAATATAGGTACGGCGATGCCCCCGAATTTCCGCTTCGTCCCGGATGCCTCCCACGCTAAACCGCACAAAACGGCGTCCCATGGCCCGGGCGATGGAGCGCCCCAGGCTGGTCTTCCCCACTCCCGGCGGGCCTACAAAGCACAGAATGGGACCTTTGGCACGCTTCTTCAACTTGCGCACCGCCAGATATTCCAGAATGCGATCCTTAACATCTTTTAAATCGTAATGGTCTTCATCCAGAATCTTTTTGGCATTTTCCAGATCCATATTATCTTCGGTCTCCTTGCTCCAGGGCAGGGAGATAAGCCAATCGATATAAGTGCGGGAGATGGTGTATTCCGCAGCAGCGGGCGGCATTTCCGCCAGACGCTCCAGTTCCTTCAGCGCAACCTCTTCCACATTTTTGGGCATCCCCGCTTTTTTAATTTGTTTGCGCAAATCTTCAATCTCCGCTTCCCATTCATCCTCCTCTTCCTCGTCCTCCTCCTCGCCCAGATCTTTCTTTAACGCCCGCAGGTGCTCCCGAAGCAATTTCTCCCGTTCTTCCGGCTCGGCAGGTAACGGTTCCTGCACCTTCAACTCACCGGTCATCTCCACAATTCGCCATTCCCGCTGCAATATTTCCAGCAACGTTTCCAGCAACCCATCCAGGGTTTCTTTTTCCAGGAGGTCCTGGCGTTTATCGGCACGAATTCCCAGATTTGCCGCCAGG
>JALWDQ010000381.1:0-1275 GCA_027039625.1 Calditrichia bacterium
ACCCCGCACCAACCGCCACCCAACATTCAAATTTCAAATACATTTGGCCACACTCCTTGCAAACCTTATCTTTTACATGTCAATTAACCCGGAGGACGTAAGTATGGTGAAGTACGATTGGGCATCCCCGGATGCCCTGAAATACGGTATTGTAAACATCAGTGTGGCGAATATTCGGAGGCTCTCTGTTTTTCAATCGGAACTGGTGAATCAAACGCTGATGGGTACCATTGTAGCCATACTGGATGAACGGGATGAATTCTATTACATCCGAAATCGGGATGGTTACACCGGTTGGCTAAGTAAACTTTCCGTAACAGTGGTGGATGAATCCGGCGCCCGAGCCTGGGCGGAAGCTGAAAAGGTACTGGTCACTGCAAATTACGGTACCGTCCACCAACATCCGCAATTCCACAGCGAAATCTTAACGGATCTGGTTCCGGGGATTGAACTCAAATTTTTAGGTCAGAAACAAGAATATTTCCAGGTGGAACTACCCGATGGCCGCATTGGCTACCTTTCCCCTTCTCTGGTTCGCAGAGAGGAAGAGCAACAATCCCTGCATGCAACTCCCGAACTGGTTCTAAAAACAGCCCGGCAGTTTCTGGGGATTCCCTACCTCTGGGGCGGAACTTCCGCCAAGGGATTCGATTGTTCGGGATTTGTCCAAACGGTGTACCGCCTATTAAACGTATTCCTGCCTCGAGACACCGGTCCCATGTCCCGGATAGGTGAAGAAATCACCCCCATCACTCCGGAAACATTGCAACCGGGAGATTTGATTTTTTTCGGGAAATCCGTGCAACGGATTAATCACGTGGCGATTTATGCGGGCGGGGGAGAATATTTACACGCCTACGGTCGGGTACGAATTAACAGCATGCTGCCCGGAGACGAGCGATACAACGAACGGCTTCATAAATTGATGGTAAAAGCAGTGCGGATATTTGACAGGAAATAAATTTTATTCGGGGTTTTACCCCGGTATACATATGTGCGAGCGCTTTGCGCTCGGATAGGCTTACCGACGCTTAGTCACCCCCTACACGGCAAAGAGATTCTTCGCTCCGCTGGCGCTTCGCTCAGAATGACAGGGAGGGATGAAGCATTGTGCCCTCATTCTGAGTCCCGCCAGTGACGGGATGATGAATCCCATTTGTGGTTTGCTGATTGGCCGGAGTTTTTTCATCGTCTTGCGTTGCGGGAAACTTCAGAATGACCGGAGGTGGTCTTACATGTCATGCTGAGGTTCCCGCCTTTGGCGGGAGCCTCAGC
>JALWDQ010000382.1:0-4005 GCA_027039625.1 Calditrichia bacterium
GCTGTGCCCAGAAATTTGATGTAATTTTCCAATTCACACCTCTTCTGTTGCAACCGGAGAATAATTTAACCAGACCCGGTAAAAGAATTCAAAAGGATTTCAGGAAAAATGCGATACCGGGAAAAAACGCCAGCGAAGATGGTTCAAGCAAAATGAAAAGGAAAAGACCGAATTGGGGAATTGAAGAGAACGGTACGGGGACTTTTTTCTAAAGCGGAATAATTGCTCGGGAGCTTCCGATGTTTCCGGTAGGTTTCCTTTTTAAAAATTGCAGGAAGTTACCCGATTAAATCGCCTTACTGACGAATTCTTCTTCCATCTCTTCCTGTTCCTGCACAATTTCCAGAAATTCTCCGATAAAAAACTCCACCTGACGCAGGTAACGCTCGGCAGCACAGGGACGTTTGCGGCAGGTTCGACAGGAGTTCTGCAGATGGCAGTTCATCTCATTTTTATATTCTCGCTCCATCTCCCGAATTACCTGCTGCATTTCTTCTTTCATTTTCTGGCGGGCTGTGCGTTGCGGGATGTAGTGCAGCCACTTCCGGCGGATCATCTCGTCCAGTTCGCGCAAGCGGCCCAGATACTGCCCCAGGGTTACCCGCCACACGGTACGCGCCCGGTGCAGCATCCGGAAATAAATGCGGCTTTCCTGAGAAGGAGTGTATCCCTGGTTGTGCGTGTATTCCACCGGAATTTTTAAAATTAACTGCACAATTTCGTAAACATCCTTTAACTCCAGAATCAAACTCTCTTCCATGCTCAGGTAAATTTCCATCAGTTTTCCCTGGTAAAACTCCGAAATTTTCCCGAACAGGCGGAACACCTCATCGAAATTCAAATCGGATTCTTCATTTTGCTTCAGGAAACCGCTGGTAAGCTTCTTGGCTGCTTCCAGCACCTTAAACGCCTGGCGAATCTGGCGAATCCGCGGATATCCCAGTGAATTGAAAATAATATCGAAATAAGCATTTACGGTGAGTTCCATTTCCCGCAACTGCCGTCGGGTTCTTTCGTTAATCTGCAAAAAAATTTCCGAAACCTGCCGACGAATGCGAGCATCGGGATAGTTCTTCAGGATTTTCAGTACCTGGTAGCTTACGGCCTGGGAGAAGGTGGGGTCGCTAATAAGCACCAGCAAATCATCAATTCCAATAATGCCCTGCAATATTTCCTGAACTTCCGGATCGGGATCCAGAAAAGCCCGTGCCACCGTTAGCACCGCCGAAGGAAGGCTCAAATGCTCGCCACAGTATTCCAGAAGCATTTTCTTCCGCTCTTTTAAATCCTGTAAAAATTCCTCCTGGGTATAGCTGGGTGTAAGGGGGGAATGTTCTTTTTCCCGCATGGGTTTACTGGTTAAACGGTAATACGTTTTAAGCCTCCCCAGCAACAACCAGATGCGTTCCAGATCCAGTTCATCAGTACCAAAGGGATTTTCCTGAAACAGCACCGCGCGGAGGTGGGGATATTCATACTGCTTAATCTGGTTCACGGCGCTGCGCACCACCACATCATCCTCATCCAGCACATAGGGCAGTAATTTCACAATGCTTTTCCGGGGTTCATCGTCCCGGATTTCCTGGAACATGGCGGTTATTTTAAAAATCCGGCGTTTGCGCAGGGTAATGGTTCGCTGCATCAGGCGCAGAATCGCTTCCACATCCACATATTCGCTGCGCTTGAGCAAATAAGTGTACAGCAGATGGAGCATCTGGATGGAGAAACCGGGGTGACGGAACAGCTCCTGCAGCACGGGAATGTCCTGTTCGCACAGGGCAAAAACCAGCAGGTTGGGCAAAGTTTCCTGCCGGATAAATTTAATTTTCTCCTCCCGCTCCATGGTGAGCAGAGGTTTAAACTGCCCCACCAGTTGCCAGTACTCGTTTTGGGTAGCCGCCCGTGCCACTCCGGGATCGGGATCGTCTCTTAAAAATTCTACAATCTGGGGATAGTTGCAATGGCGGGCAATTCTGGCACGAAATTCAGCCGGTTTCTGGCGGATATTGCGGAGAATCCGGTCGCCATCTCCCGGCAAAATGCGTCGATAATATTTTTTTACTACATATTCGAATAAGCGGTTGGGGGCCATCCGGGCCACAGGCACATCTTCCCTGGTTGTTTTCATTGCCTTATGTTTCCAGTGCTAAGGTCAGTGCTGTTGTCAATTTAAGGATATCCCGGTTGGCTTTCCGTAACCGGTCGGCCAGCACTTTCGCTAAGTTTCGATAGAACAAAATACCAAACCGGGCATCTTTCTCTACCATATCGTAAATATCCTGCGCGGCAATCTCTCCTAACACACAATCCGTATCTGCAATCACCGTTGCCGAACGTTCCTCTGCTTCCCCACACAACGCCATCTCCCCAAAAAAGGCATAATCGGTATCTTTCAAACGAATTAATGCCTTATCCACCCGACTCATGGTATCATCATCGGCAAACAGGGTCATTTTTTTAGTCACCGTTACTTTTCCCTCAAAAAGTACAAACAGAGTGTTCCCTTTTTCACCTTCGCGAATGATGGCTTCCCCTTTCTTAAAGCGCCGGGTTTTCATCGCCTGCAACAGTTCTTTTAAACATTCGTCGGACACGTTACGGAAGAGATAAACGTGTTTTAGAAATTCCAATCGGTTTTCCATGCTACTTCCCAGTCCCCATTTGTTTTTACGAACCAATCACTATTAACGACAGATTTTTATCCAGCACCAGATCGTCGGGTGGATTAAGCTGCACATCCACGTGCGCTCCTTTGCGCATACTACGCCCCGCTTCCCGAAATTTGCGTTCAATAAATTCATCCAGATAGGAATAGTCCTCGGAGAGGATGTTGCTTAACGAGAGGGGTTCCTGCTCGCGCACCACGCCAATGGGCAGTTGCCCCTGCTTCCGGAAATACTGAAGTGCATCGGCAAACGTTTTTCCCCGCAGTTCTGCTGGCACTTTCTTTTGCACCAGACGCGAACCTCCGGAAGCACTGAGCAGGTTCTGAATCGCCTGGGGAACTCCCGGTTCCAGAACCATCTCCCCTATCAACACACCGGCATAAGCATCGCTTACAATGTAATTTTCCACCTGCGCCTTTTTGAGGTACGGTTCATTGTCTTTATCCAGGATGTGAGCAAACACCTTTACTTTGGGCTGGAGCGCTTTGACCGAAAAGGCAGTGAGAATGGTTTTCTCATCGGTGGAAGCGGTTAATCCGCTGCTGGCATCGGGAATAATAATCACTGCCCGGGCTTTGCGCAAATTGGCACGATTTAATATTTCCTCCTGGGCAAAATCCCCCCGAATAAATTGCAACGGTTTCCCTTTAAATTTGAATAAAACATCCTGCACCCGATCGTCCGGTAACTGGTTAATGAACACCACCAGCGGCGGTTGGGGCACCCGAAAGATGACTTCCAGAATCTGCTCGGCACGGGGATTCCATCCGCATAAAATAATATGATTGCTTTCCACGATCTTCTTCAAACCGCGCTCCTCCTTTAATTTTTGCGCTACAAATATGGAAGAAATGGTGGCGGTAAACATGGACATCAGCGCCACGCCGGTAAAAATAATCAACACACCCAGCACCTTACCGGTGCCCGTAACAGGCACGACATCTCCGTAACCCACAGTGGTGATGCTGACCAGCGTCCACCAGATGGCCTGCCCAAAAGAATGTAAGGCCGGGTTCCGCTGCGCCTCCACCAGGTAGAACAGGTAGGCTCCCGCCAGACTAATTAAAAAAATCAGCCCCAAAATCGAGAGCAATAAATTCCGCCGGAAGAAAAAAATCGTATTACGAACCCACTGCCACATCGAACCTCCGGTAATTACCGTGTTGCTTTCTCTTTACCCTATTATAAAACCATTCCGTAGAAATAGCAAAGGAAAATAACAGGACGATTGCATTGTGGAAAGGCTCACTCACCACCTCCGCTTCTTCCACGGAAAAGGGTTAACTTTTCACAGAATAATCCGACAATGGAACAGAATATGGTGAAAATTGAATGAAAA
>JALWDQ010000383.1:0-1274 GCA_027039625.1 Calditrichia bacterium
GCAAGACCTGGAGAGTGCTGGTTAAGCCCTCGCGAAAGGTACGCCTCGCCAACAAAATAATTTTCGACCACGGGATCACCTGCGATGTGGTGGACAACACCCTCTCCGGAGGTCGGGTAGTGGAGTTCAACTGTAACGGTGATTTTTTTGAAATTATTGAACGAATCGGGCAAACCCCGCTGCCTCCTTACATTAAACGACCGCCGGAAGAGATCGACCGTCTGTATTACCAGACCGTCTTTGCCCGGAAACCCGGTGCAGTGGCGGCACCCACGGCGGGCTTGCATTTTACGGAAACACTGCTCAAACGGATTCAGCTTAAGGGGGTAAAGCTGGCCAGTGTTACTCTGCACGTGGGTCTGGGTACCTTCCGTCCCGTGCAGGTGGATGATATCGGGCGGCATCAGATGGATGCGGAGTACTACGAAGTTTCCCCCGAAGCTGCCAGCATCATTAATAAAGCGCGGGAGGCGGGCGGCAAGATAATTGCCGTGGGCACCACTGCCGTGCGCGTGCTGGAAACCGTAGCCGACCGCAACGGGTATCTGCGCCCTGCCCGCGGCTGGACGGACAAGTTTATTTATCCGCCCTATCGCTTCAAAATTGTCGATCAGCTCATTACCAACTTCCACCTGCCCGGTTCTACTCTGCTCATGCTGGTTTCCGCATTCAGCAGTCTGGAGCTGATGAAAAAAGCCTACAAAATTGCCGTGGAGGAACGCTACCGCTTCTACAGCTACGGCGATGCCATGTACATCCGGTAAGCGCGCGCTATCCCGTCCCCCCTGGCCGGGAAGGAAATGGAAGATGAGGAGAATCAGTTTGTGGAACTCTGGGCGGTTGGGCTTAAAAAGATGGGGCAACATTCAATCCCGGCTAACGCCTCCGCCGCAGTGGTTAGGGAAGTGGCAACCCCGTTCGAAAAACCCGGCACCCGGTGGTGCGGAAAAATTTTCAAACCACTATTCAATTCCTTTTCTTTTTGCAGGATAAACGTCTGTGGCGCAATTGACCGAATTCCCAATTTCCATGAGATGTCGATACTCTAACATTTTGCTCGCCTTTTTATTTTTTATTTCATTTTTTGTGAATAAGCAACCGGTGCGGGCACAACCTTCCGTGGTACCTGTGCCCGGTACGGATTCCCTGCGCGTTCGTTTCGAGTTAAGATGGCCGCATCCGGCGCAGCACATTGCCCTGGTGGGCAGCTTTAACCACTGGGATGCCGCTGCGGATTCCCTCCACTTTGCTGCACGGGACAGCCTCTGGTGGGT
>JALWDQ010000384.1:0-4003 GCA_027039625.1 Calditrichia bacterium
AGAATACATAATTTTGACTAAATATTCTACTGGTTTTTCATTTTTACACAACCTCTTTAATCGTTGCCTTCCTACCAACTGTTCGCCCCACGTTTTTTTGAAAAAATCTTTGACAATCTATCCTCACCGTTATATTATTGAATCACCATTAGCACAAAAAAGAATACGTTAGAAAAAATATCAGGAGCTCTCCCTATGTTCACCGAAATGAAAAAATTAAAAAAAGCCAAGCAGGAATGGTTAAAACGAAAAGAACAGTTTAGTAAGGATCGGGATTTTAAATATGTCACCACCTCTTCGGAACCGGTAGAATTACTGGCAACACCTGCCGATCTGGAGGGAATGGATTACGAGCGAGACCTGGGATATCCCGGTGAATTCCCCTTTACGCGCGGCATCCATTACAACATGTATCGGGGCAAACTATGGACGATGCGACAGTTTGCCGGTTTCGGAACCCCGGAGGATACCAATCAGCGCTTCAAATATTTGCTGAAGAACGGACAGACCGGGCTCTCCGTTGCTTTCGATTTACCCACCTTGATGGGGCGCGATGCGGATGATCCCATGAGTGAAGGAGAAGTCGGGAAGTGCGGTGTTTCGGTTTCTTCCCTGCAGGATATGGAGGTGGTGTTTAAAGACATTCCTCTGGATAAAGTAAGTACCTCCATGACCATTAATGGCCCGGCGGCTATGTTGCTGGCATTTTACCTGGCTGTGGCCGAAAAACAGGGCGTCCCTCTGGAGCAATTAAGGGGCACCGTGCAGAACGATATTCTGAAAGAATACATTGCCCAGAAGGAGTGGATTTATCCTCCCCATCCTTCCATGCGCATTATTGTGGACATGATTGAATATTGCACGGAGCACGTTCCCAAATGGAATACCATCAGCATTAGCGGATACCATATTCGAGAAGCCGGTTCCACGGCGGTGCAGGAGCTGGCGTTCACCCTGGCAGATGGATTTGCCTATGTAGAAGCGGCGCTGGAGCGCGGTCTGGATATCGATAAGTTTGCCCCGCGTCTTTCTTTCTTCTTTAATTCCCATAACGACTTTTTCGAAGAAATCGCCAAATTCCGCGCCGCTCGGCGCATCTGGGCTAAACGGATGCGCTACAAATACGGTGCGAAAAATCCCCGTTCCTGGTTAATGCGCTTCCACACCCAGACGGCGGGATGTTCCCTCACCGCCCAGCAGCCCGAAAATAATATTGTCCGGGTGGCATACCAGGCACTGGCTGCCGTTCTGGGAGGTACCCAGAGTCTGCACACGAACTCCATGGACGAAACCCTGGCACTGCCTTCGGAAAAAGCGGTCAAGATTGCACTGCGCACTCAGCAAATTCTGGCTTACGAAACAGGTGTGGCTTACACCATCGATCCCCTGGGCGGAAGTTACTATGTGGAGAAACTGACCAACGAAATGGAGCAAAAAGCTGAGGAATATTTCCGCAAAATAGATGAGTTTGGTGGGGTGATTCCTGCCATCGAAGCCAGCTTCTTCCAGCGGGAGATTGCCCAGGCTGCTTATGTGTACCAGCAGGAAATTGATAAAAAAGAGCGCATCATTGTGGGGGTGAACGAGTTTGTGGATGAAGATGAGAAGATCGAAATCCCCATTCTGGAAATTCCGGAATCGGTGGAACGCATCCAGAAACAGCGGTTGCAGGAGTTACGGAAGAAACGCGACAACAATCTGGTTAAAAAACGTCTGGCGGAATTGAAAGAAGCTGCCGAAACGGGAAAAAATTTGATGCGCCCGTTAATCGACGGGGCAAAGGCTTACTGTACTCTGGGAGAAATGGTTAATACTCTCAAAGAAGTATTTGGTGAGTACGAAGAACCCAAATTCTTTTAAAAAAGCTGTGGAAAATAATTACCCGGATGTAGGAAACTGATCAATTGAAATCAGCAGAGAGACAGACTCTTTTTTCTGCTTCACTCCAGCGGATTTGATTTTAGACTAATGCTCCGGAATAGGATTTACGGGGGGATGGAGCTCCTTAAAAAACGTATTTACGGGTAATGGTGAAATTCCCGTCGGTTAAGGCGATACGGGGAAAATTCCTCCAGCGCTGAATACTCCGTTTAATACACTGCAAAATGCGGGGATCGTGGATGCTGGTTTTGATGATCTTGATGCTGGAGGGAATAACATATCCGTTGGGGTGAATGGTAAAGCTCACCACCACGTCTCCGGAAAAAGTGGGGTCGTACCGTGCATATTTCTCGAAACAATAGCGAATATTATGCTCATTTAGTTCCATTATCGCGATAGTTTCGTAGAGGTTGCGTTTTCCATTGTGACGAGCAAACCGTTCGTAATGGGGTGGTGGAATATTGATGCTGGAATTCATTCGTTCGTTAATCTGCTCGGTATTGGCAAAAGAGAGGGGACGTTCGGTGCGGAAAATTATTGCTCCCAGTGCGGCAGCGCCCGGTGTTTTCTCCACCGCTGCAGTGATGGCCTCGATACTCGATTCCTCCGGCCGAATCACATACTTTAAAATGTCGCCCGGCGACCGGCGAGTTTTACCCCTTCCGGTATGCTTCCTTCCACTTCTCTTCGAATGAATGGCTCTTTTTTTGGGAATCGCTTGAGCCGTTTCGGAAATGGAGGGAGGCTCCGACGTTTTCTCTGTTTCCACCGTCTTCTGAGGATATTTTTGTTCGAGCAAGAAGGCGATGTATTCGCGCTTTATCTTTCGGATGATTATCTGTTCCGGGAAATGCCGCACCCAATCCAGCGAGCCTGAAACAATCAAAATGGTAATAATGGCCACAATGCTCAGGATTGTCCATAACCGAATATTATCTTGAGTATAAATCGGTCGTTGGTAAAAGGTCTTTTTGTAGTCAAAATTGTACATAGTTCATCCTTGAATTCACAATATCATGAAGTTTATTCACTTCTCATATCACCAAAGTGATATATGTCATAAAATCTATATTTGTGAGGAGAACAATCCTTTGTTATTTCTATAAGTACATTTTAGGGTAAAAAAAGGAAATAATCAAGCCTTTTTTTATGATTATGGAAAATAGCTGATAGAGAGGGACGCTTTCCTGAAATATTATGAATTAAATAGGTTGATTAAGGGGTTTGGGTTTAGTGAAAGATAATAGATACAGGGAAGTTGTAAAAAAAAGATGGAGAAGAACTCTCCATCTTTTTTCATGAGGTAATTAAATTTTTTTCATTCACGGAGTTCTGCTAAATTGTATCTAAAATCAGATTTAAATTCGACACAATTTATCCAATTAACGCAGATAAATCATCTTCTGCATGCGGGTAAATGTGGTTTTTCCTGCAGAATTCCATTTCACACGGTAAAAGTACACTCCCGAACTCAAAGCGGATGCATCGAAAAAGAAGGAGTATTGCCCTGCTGTGGTAATGTTCATGTTTCTGAAATCAATCTTTTGCCCCAGAATATTGTACACTTCCAGGGTAGCGGTTCCACTTGCGGGAACAGTAAATGGAATCCGGGTAGAAGCGTTAAAGGGATTGGGATAATTGGGCAGTAACTGAAATTGACTGATTATGCTACCCGGATGGGAGTCGTCTTGCATGCCGGTAATTGTGATGTTAAAGAAGTTCAACACTCGCTGTAAGTACTCCTTTTTCGTATTGGGCTCGTTGCCATCGGCCAGCCCTCCAAACTGGAAAGAAGCTCCAATTGTTCGGTAAAGATAAGCATTATACGCCACGGCGCACCCTTTGTTGTCCGCAGGATTGGTTAAAATTACTTCACTATCGTACTGATTGGTAATTTCATCAATCGAGACGTTCTGGCCTCCATAATAAAAACTCAGTCCATCCATTAAACTGTTGGGTACCCCGGTGACCTGAGTTAAATCGTTCTGTCCCGAGCCCAGAGCATCAATGTGGAAGTATTGATACACAGCCAGTTGTTGCATGAGCGGATCCGACCAGAAATCGCCACCTTCCAGATACACATTTCCCCCATTGGCCAGATAAACGATAAGCCGCTCCGAAG
>JALWDQ010000385.1:0-1313 GCA_027039625.1 Calditrichia bacterium
AAAGGGATTTTTAAACGAACGCGCCGTTCGCGATTATTACATGAAAAAACAATTCGAACAACTGCGGCGGCATTACCAACCCAAACAGATTTTTCAGATGCTGCAACGCGAATTTCCCTATCTCTCGGTGGATACGGTACGTAAAATCATTTACAGCCGGGATGTGTTTCCTTTTTGGAGAGATTAATTCCGCTGCAGTAAAAGGAAAAGCAGAGCTGAGTGAAGGAGGGGGGTAGGCGGTACTTTGCCCCACTCAGATGCGTTCCAAAAAATGAACGATTTTCTCGGCGGCACGCCGGGAAGCGCCCGGTGGTCCCAATAATTCCGGAACAGCCGCTAACTCCTGTTTCACCTGCTGGTAATAGGACTCGTCCGTTAAAAAGCGGTTTAGCCAACGAACGACATTCGCTACGCTGGCCTCTCGCTGGATTAATTCCGGTACTACCTTTTTACCCAGTACAATGTTAGCCAGGGCAATCCGGTCTATTTTTACCAGATGGCGTGCAATATGGTAGGTTAAGGGAGCAACTTTGTAGAGCACGATCATGGGTGTACCCAGAAATGCCGTCTCCAGCGTGGCGGTTCCACTGGCCACCAACGCCAGATGGGCGTGTTTCATCAAAGAATGCGTCTCTCCGGAAAGGAGCGTTACCCCTCTCCCCTGCCCTACGTATTTGCGATACACGTCCTCCGGTACCGTGTCGGATTTTCCTATAACCCAGTGATATTCCTCCCAGCGGGGAAACTGTACTTTGGCTCCGAGCATAATGGGAAGCAGCGCCTGCACTTCATTCAACCGGGAACCGGGCAGAAGCGCAATTATCGGTTTATCGGGAGAAAGCCCATGCCGCGCGAGAAACTCCTCACGACCGTTAATTCCCCGCAGTTGATCCACCAGCGGATGTCCCACAAAGTGCGCGGTGATGCCTCGTTGGGCATAAAATTCTTCTTCAAACCGAAACAGGACCAACAACAGATCCACATACCGGCGCATTTTTTCTACCCGTCTCTCGCCCCAGGCCCAGAGTTGGGGAGAGATGTAATAAATAACCGGAATCCCCAATTCGTGTACTATTTTCGCCATCTTTAAATTAAATCCCGGATAATCCACCAGAATCACCGCCAGGGGTTCGTGGGAGGTAAGCCACTGCCGGAGATGACGCAAAACCCGTCGAATAAAAGGCAGATGCCGAATCACCTCTGTCAGCCCCAGGAAAGCCATCTGGCGAATATGGTACAACAGCGTCACACCGGCTTCCTGCATGCGATCGCCCCCGATTCCGAAGAAACGAACCGTGGGCATCCGTTCCTGC
>JALWDQ010000385.1:1323-4003 GCA_027039625.1 Calditrichia bacterium
GCAGAGCAATCACCAGATCCGCCACATGGCGATCTCCCGAAGGTTCACCGGCAATAATGAGAATTTCTCTTTGTGGTTCGCTACTTTTCATCACGCCAGATTTTTAAAAAGAAATAGCGAGCCGCAGCCCGCTAATTCGGTTTTTAGGGGAAGAACCCATAATATTATCAAATTGTCTCTAACTTCTTTTTTATAAATTATGCCAGGAAGCCCGTTCTTCGGCTAATCTTCCAGAATCTCTTTTTCTTTCTTTTTGTATAATTCATCCACTTCTTCGATAAACTTATCGGTCAGTTTCTGAATCTCATCCAGTTGATGATGACTTTCATCTTCAGAAATTTCGTGGGCTTTTTCCAGTTTTTTCACGTGCTCGTTGGCATCGCGTCGAATATTGCGGATGGCAATTCGGGTTTCTTCGCAGAATTTTTTAACCAATTTCAACAAATCCTGGCGCCGTTCTTCGCTCAGTTCGGGGATGGGAATTCGGACCACGTTACCATCGTTGGTGGGATTCAAGCCCAGATCGCTTTGCATAATGGCCTTTTCAATTTCGGCAATCATTCGTTTTTCCCAGGGCTGCACCACCAGCAACCGCGGCTCGGGTGCCGTAACGGTAGCCACCTGATTGATGGGCACCGTCTGTCCATAGTATTCCACCTTCACCACATCCAGCAAAGCCGGTGTGGCACGCCCGGTACGAATCCGTGCCAGCTCGTGCTGTAAATGCTCGATGGACTTCTGCATGCGATGCTTGGCATCCTGATAGATTTCTTGCGTGGTCATCTCTATCCTCTCACTTTTGTTCCAATCGCTTCACCCAAAATCACTCGTTTTAGATTTCCGGGGACGCTCATATTAAACACCAGAATGGGCAAATTATTGTCCATGGATAGGGTTATGGCGGTGGGATCCATGACCCGCAAACCGCGTTTTACCACTTCCAGATAAGTCAATTCATCAAATTTGATTGCGTTGGGGTCTTTCTCCGGATCCGCTGAATAAACGCCATCCACCCGGGTGCCTTTCAGAATCACTTCCGCTTCAATTTCGATGGCACGCAAAACGGCGGCGGTATCGGTGGTAAAATAGGGATTTCCCGTACCGGCAGCGAAAATCACAATCCGTCCCTTTTCCAGATGTCGAATGGCCCGGCGCCGAATGAACGGCTCCGCCACCTGATTCATGGGAATTGCCGTTTGCACCCGGGTAAACACCCCCATATTCTCCAGAGCATTTTGCAACGCCATGGCGTTAATCACCGTTGCCAGCATGCCCATGTAATCTGCCGAAACCCGATCCATCTCTTTCGCTGCTCTGGAAATCCCCCGAAAGATGTTTCCACCACCCACCACAATTCCTACCTGGACGCCCAGGTCGGCAATGGACTTAATCTCGGAAGCAAACTGTTTCAGCACTTCCAGACGAATTCCAAATTTTTCTTCCCCGGCCAGGGACTCACCACTCAGCTTCAACAGCACGCGTTTATAGACGGGTTCTTCCGCCATGTTATTCTCCAATCTGGAACCGTACAAAACGCCGAATACTGATGTTTTCGCCTAACTTGGCCACCATCTCGGTTAAATAATCCTTGATGGTCTTCTCGGGATCGCGAATGTAAGCCTGTTCCAGCAACACATTCTCGGAGTAGAATTTTTCCAGTTTACCGGTGGCAATTTTTTCCACAATGTGTTCGGGTTTACCACTTTCGATGGCCTGTTCCCGATAGATGCGCATTTCCTTTTCCACCACTTCTTCGGGAATGCTTTCGCGATCGATTGCCAGGGGATTACTGGCCGCAATGTGCATGGCCAGATTATGGACGAACTCTTTGAAATCCGCTGTGTTGGCGACAAAATCCGTTTCGCAATTTACTTCCACCAGCACACCCAGTTTGCCGCCGGGATGAATATACGCTTCTACCAGACCATCTTTTGCCTCGCGCGAGGCTTTTTTCTCTGCTTTAGCAATTCCCTTTTTGCGCAAAATTTCCACGGCTTTATCCATATCGCCTTCCGCTTCCATCAGCGCTTTTTTACAATCCATCATTCCGGCGCCGGTTTTATCGCGCAATTCCTTCACCTGTGATGCTTTAATTTCCATTCTTTCTTCTCCTGTTCAATTTTACCAATCACTTCCGCAATTGATGCTGAATTAATTTCGCCGGTTCTACTCTCCGGCCATTTCTGCTTTTTGTTTGGCTTCCATTTCCACCTCTTCTGCCTTGCGAGCCTGGAGCAATTCCTGCCCCTCAATCACCGCATCGGCCACCACTCGGGAAATCAGAGCAATGGATTTGGTGGAATCATCATTTCCGGGAATGGGAAAATCGACCTCATCGGGATCGCAATTGGTATCCACAATTGCCACGATGGGAATACCCAATTTCCGGGCTTCTTTTACGGCAATATCTTCTTTCTTGATATCCACCACGAAAAGCATTCCCGGCAACCGCTTCATTTCCTGGATACCGGCAAAAACTTTCTTCATTTTGGCGATTTCGCGTTCGATGCGCAACCGCTCCTTTTTGGTGTACTTTTCGATGGTGCCATCCAGAACCATTTTTTCCAGAGCTTCCAGATGCCGGATGCTTTTTTTAATGGTAGCAAAGTTGGTGAGGGTTCCGCCGAGCCAGCGTTCGACCACGTAAGGTTGTCCGCAACGTATGGCTTCGTCCCGCACC
>JALWDQ010000386.1:0-1273 GCA_027039625.1 Calditrichia bacterium
GAATCGACGCCAGGGGCTGGCAGGTCGAGGTTCTGCACGCGCCTTCGGGGCGAGCGCAGGTACGTCTCGTCAGCGACCTGGTCGATCTTTCCGACGGAAACCGCAAGCTGGACTGGTTCGTCAGCGGGTCGTACCGGATTCGCCCCGCACGACCCGGTGTGGCGCTGGAGGGCTACGTCGGCTACGAGGACTTTCGCACGATCTACCCCAATTCCATTCCGTACTGGACCCCCGACCGGCTGGTTCACCAGTCCGTCGGCATCAGCCTGGACCACGCCTTCAGCGACAGGCTCGTGGTGGGCGCCGGTCTCGCCCTGGCCCGCAACCCCGGCTACCCGCTCAGCAGTAACTTGCGTGCCTCGCTGAGCTACCAGATCAGGCGAGGTTTGTCCCTGATGGCCGAATACTACGATTTCGGCTCCACCGCCTACCACTCGTCTACCGTGCTGGTGCGACTGTTCGGCGGGTTTTGAGCGCAGACAGGTTTGGGTAGAACCGGCGAACTTCGCCAGGGCAAATTTCGTGCACGGCAGTTTCTTCGAAAAATGCTGATCTAAAGGCCAACCCTCCTCTGCCCTTCAGCGCCCCTGCGCCCCGTTGATTCAGCACTGCTGGTCCCCTTGCAGACCGTCCAGAACTCGAGCTTCCACCCTCCTGCGTGAACTGGAATCCCCTGCTTTCCCCCGCCTGCTCAGGAACTCTGTGCGACGGAGCGAACCGTCGCGCGCGGCACACTTCTTCGAGGCGCTACAGTCAGCCGAAGCACGAGAGCCCCACTCCGACCGCGGCCGTGCAACGTTGACTCACTGTGCCCTGGCCCCGCTCACTGTTTTCACGGTGACTTGCGGAGGCAGTGTCTGAGGAACCCCGGGACACCAGCGCAGATCCACAGCTCCCCTCTTCGCCACACTCAGCGAGCTGAAACACACCTTGCGACGTAGAAACCGTTCGCACGTGCGCCTGCACTTGAAAATCTGCCTCATCTTTGTGTACATTGTTTTGGGAAGACCGCCGAGGATTGAAATCCCCGGCTCTCTGAAATGAAAAAAACCGGTTGAAACCGGTTGTGCTTCGAAACCATTTCAGTGGGTTTTCATGTGAGCGCTGGTTCTCTAACTCTCCGGATTTCGGGGTAACTCCTGAAATCAGACCGTCTTCCCAGCGTGCTTGTGTTACCCCGAACCGTTCTGCCCCTTCACTCTTGGCCTCAACGCAAAAAGGAGACCCTCATGTCCTTCCGAAAACTGCTCACATTTTGCCTGGCCCTGTCTGC
>JALWDQ010000387.1:0-1272 GCA_027039625.1 Calditrichia bacterium
GTGGGGTGCAGCCCCCGCCCCAGTCAGAACCTATCTCCGGCGACATGGGCGACTTCGCCCCCGAATCCCTGCCCGTGCTCTGGACCTTCGGCACCTGTGGCTCGGGCCGGGATGGGCTCAAGCATCCTTCGGGCGTGGCTGTGGATGACAAAGGCCGCGTGTATGTGGCGGATACCGGGAACCATCGGGTGGTGGTTCTGAACAAGGACGGCTCCTTTGCCAGGGCCTGGGGCGAAGCAGGCGAAGGGCCGGATCGATTCCAGGAAGTTTTTGATCTGGCCATCACCCCGGACCAAAAGCTCGCGGTGCTGGATGCGGGTCAACAAGCCCTTTCCCTTTGGGATTTGGATGGCGCGTTCTTGCGGGAATTGGGCGCGGATCTGGCCCTCTATCATCCCCGGGGACTGGCGGTTTCGGCCCAGGGGGACTTCTTCATCGCGGATACCGGCGGGGCCCGGGTGGTGCAGACCGATAACACCGGCCAGTTCCTGACGGCCTTTACCGGTCCCCAGGAAGGTGGCCAACCCACGGACGCGCTGCTGACCCCGGACGGGCTGCTCTATGTGGCGGACCCGGTCGCGGGGACCCTGTGGATGCTGGACCCGGCCACGGGCCAGAGCCAGGCCCGCCCCGGCCCCCGGGCCAATACCGTGGAATCCCCCCATCTGGCTGCCCTGCCCGATGGCCGCATCGCGGTGACAGACCCCGAAGCGGGCCGCGTCCTGGTTTTTACCCCGGGACTACAACCTGACGTCCAGTGGGGCGGTCAGGGGATGGAGGAAGGGCGTTTCCAACGCACATTGGGCGTCGCCGCCCATGCCGACATGATCGTGATCACGGATCCGGACCGGTGCCAGGTCACCGCGTTGGGGTTGGCTCCGTAGATACGTCAAAGACCTTGAAGGTCTGGAGCTGGCGTTGGCCCCACGGGTGGTGGCGCCAGGGCCAGCCGCCCGCGCCGGGGGATAATTCCGCCGGCTAGAAACAGCGCCCCTGGGGAGTGCCGGAATCATCCGGCGCGGTTCTGGTGCGCCCGAGGCTGAACGGACCTGTTCGCTTACTTCAGTACGCTGAAGATATCCCCTCCCGACCGTTTCCCCAAGAGGGGATGGGTCTTACGTAGCCCCTCCGTTCCGGGTGATCACCCCTCCCCCGCAAGCGAGGGTGCTTAAAAAATCGACAAAAAAGGGGAGAGAAGGTACGGCAAGCGCTATGGAGGGTCGGCCCGAGGGGCTCGACTCGTTTGTCAAGGGTAGGCATGATGGCAAGAGG
>JALWDQ010000388.1:0-3997 GCA_027039625.1 Calditrichia bacterium
ACGGCTACCATAGTGGGAATTACGTGGTGAATAGTATTTTTCATTTTCCGCCCAATAAATTTGTGTTTGTGGAAAGAAATTTGACCTTCCAGCATTGGAATTGGTTTGGTTGGGGGCATTTTGTGGCGCGAGGTTGGGTGAAATTTAAAAGTCCCTGGTTACCCTTCTCCGCAACGTTCGGAACTGTTTATCAGCCCACACCGGGTAAAAGGTTGACTTCCCAGATATCTCTTTTTCGTCGGAGTTTGATTGGAGGGGTTATCTCTAACGGGAATGTTAGAGGAGCTCCCTGGTTGTTCGGTAGCAGCAATTTGTATGTGTTTCATCATCGGAATACCATGATTCGCTTCCTGCGACACTCGGTAAACGAAAGTCCGCTGGTGTTCCGACAAAGCCGTTGGGAAAATCTAAATTGAGTGAATTGATTTTCCCAAAATTGTACGCGTCCTATCGAGATATTTTGATATGAATTAAAAAGTTCAATGCGGTATGAAAATGTGAGATAATTATGAGTATCCTTCACCGAAGACATATGGACGAATGGGAAGAGCACAACCCTGATACTGTGGTGATAAAACGGGAAGAGCTACTGAAGAAATTATCCAGCGCTTCCGAAGCCGAAAACGAGAGCACGGAAGGGGAGCTCCGTACCGATTTTTCCGGGAAGCTTTCCCTGCTCAAAAAATTAACGGCTAAAAATGTGCTGGTTATCGACATCACTACCGATAAATTGTACTACCTGATTGTGAAGAGAAGCGGTGAAGAAATTGAAGTCAAAAAATGGGGAAGCGAGGATTTAACCGCAGAGGAAACCGATCGCTATCGCTCCATTGAATTTGCTCTGAAATACATTAAATCTCAGTACTATCGGGCCGGGATGAGTGTGTTTGTTTCTTTCTTTTCGCCGGATGTGAATATCCGGCAGGTGGTGGTGCCCAAACTCAAACCCGTCGACTTGAAGAAGACCATTCTTTACAAGAATAAATCGGAAATTCCCAACTTTAGCGATGATGTGTGGTGGGATTATCAGATTCTGGAAACTTTCCGGGAGAATGAGATTGAAAAGGTGCGGGCTCTGGTGGCGGTGGTACCTTCGGAAGTGGTGGATATTCACATGGATTTGCTAACCCGCTCCGGTTTTAAACCGGATATTTTGCTTCCCAGACCCTTTGCCCTGCAATCCTTTTACAAAGCAATTGTGGTAAATCCGCTGAATGATGTCCTGGTGGATATCGGAAACGATGTGACCCAGATTTGCTTTTTTGTGGATGGAAAACTTCGTTTCGTTCGCAATTTTGCAATTGGGATGAACAATCTGGAAGTGGCGATTAAGAGCGGAAATGGGAATGGCAATGGGAAACCGATCATTCAGGAGGTGCTTCCGGCAGATTCGTCGGAGCAAAAAAACCCTGTGAGCGGCGAGAATTTAAGGGAACGCCTGCTCAAGAAGGTAGAAGCCCTGAAGTCCAAACAAAATCCCCTGTTGCAGGTATTGCTGGGCGAAATTCTGCGCTCGCTGGAGTTCTTCCGGGGGCCTAAAGATGAATATCCCATTAACCGGGTGTACGTGTCGGGTTCCGGTTTAAAATTGGATGTGGTTTATACTTATTTGAAGCAGCGTCTCCATTACCCGGTGGAAATGGTCGCTCCGTGTTTTACTCCTCAGAACAATTCCTGGGGGGAATACGGAGAGTATGTGAGCGCCGTGGGGCTTAGCCTCTACTCCGGAAAACATATGAATATGATCCCGTCTGAATTTCGAAGCCGGGAATTATTTAAAAATCTGAACATTTTCCTCTCTGTTTTGATTTTTATGGGAGTTTTAGGGGCCGGGTTTACGACGTATCATCTCCGCCAGGAATTGAACAGTCTGGATGAGCGCTTTCAGGTATTGCAAAAGAAGTATGAGGAATTAAATCCCACCGAACGGATTTATCAGGAGTTTGTTAAGAAAATCGCCTCTTTGAAGAAGCAAAAAAATCACCTGCTGGCACCGGTGGTTTATGAACCGCGTCTTCTGGAAGTGATGAAAATTTTTAGTAACGAAGTCCCGAAAGAAATTCGGTTGACTTCTCTGGGATTTTTCCGCTACGAAGCCAAAAAAAGTCGCTACCGGAAGAAAGAAGAAAAACCGGAAAACTATGACTATCGAATCAATTTTACCGGAGTTATCCAGGGGGATTTTGTGATGGGTGATGTGAGGTTGATTAATTTCCTGAATCGGTTGAATAATCTGAAGTATTTCAAGAAGATAAAAATCATCGAAAAGCGAAAAAATCCTGAAAAGCAAATGTTTGAATTTGAAGTGGAAGCATATCTGTAACGAATAGGGGGCATGGTGAAAGCGCAACGCATTTTTCTGGCATTAGTTGTGTTACTAGTTTTTATTTCCGTAGGATGGTTCATTCTGGTATATCAACCTCTGCAACTGGAGATAAAAAAGAAACATCGCGAATTGGGGCAGTTAAATCGCCAGATTCAGAATGCGCAAAACGCCAATATTAATCTGGACAAAATAGAAAAGGAAGCCGAGCGGGCTGAGCAGGAATTAAACGAAATTCGAAGTAAATTTGTGAATCGGGATGATCTCTCCCGGGTCACCGAAAATCTCCAGAAACTGGCTCAAAAGCATCATGTGGAAATTACTGATTTTTCGCCCGTGCTGGATTCCTATTTCGACGATTCCGAAAACGAAAGCATTAAACCGCTTCCCATCGTGTTAACTGTAATTGGTCGCTATCTGGAAATTGGTCGTTTTGTGGAAAATATGAAAAATCTGGATTTCTATTTAACTCCCAGAGAAATCCTGATTGAAAAGATGGATGCCGAGAGTAACGATCTGGAAGCAACGATTACCTGTAACCTCTACACCTGGAAATAGGCGGGGTAAAGTATGGCGAATTTAACCAAAAGTCAAAAACGTCTGCTCATTCTGCTGGCGATTGTGCTGGCTTACGCGGTTTTCGACGTCAGCCGAAATTGGGATACTTACATGGGATTTTATAAAGGCAAAAAGGGAACGGTTCACAAAAAGAAAAATTCTACCACCCGGGATGCTTCTCTCAAAATCCGGAAAGTGGAATATACGAAGGATTGGAACCAGGATCCCTTTTATGTGGCTGTAAAAACAAAACCCCGGAAAAGAGTTGTTCGTCGTCGTACCGTGTCTTTCCATTTAAAAGCCATTAGTTTTGCCGGGGATAATTCAATTGCCATGATAAACAGCCGAATTATGAAGGTGGGGGATGTGATTAACGGATATCGTCTGGTGTCCATTCAGCCCAAGCGGGTTGTTTTGCAAAAAGGTACCGAAAAAAAAGTATTAACGCTGAAATAAAGCGAGGGTTCTGGCATGGTTAAATTGTGGAAAATCATTCTAATCAGTGTGCTTATTGCAGTGGGTTTATCGGCTCAGGAAGCGGAAATAGCGAAAAAATTGGAGAAAAAAATCAGTGCCAATTTTGTGCGCACCTCCATTACCGATGTCCTGCGGCTGCTGGCTTCCCAGAATAATTTGAATATGGTAGTGGGTTCGGGTGTAAAAGGACTGGTGACCATTCAATTAAATAATGTCGCTCTGGAAGATGCGCTTTCCATCATTCTCAAATCCCATGGGTACCATTTTGTGGTGCAGAACGGAATTTTGCTGGTCAAGCCGTTTTCCCAGGCGGTAAATGGTGAACTGGAAAGTCGGGTGTTCCATTTGAAATATCTGGATGGATATCAGGTGATTCCCACCCTAACTCCGTTGCTATCGGAAAAAGGGAAAATTGAACCGTTGGTTTCCGAAAAAATGAAAGATGCGAACGAGAACCGTTCCGATATGTTGCTGGTAACCGATGTGTGGGAAAATTTGCGGGAAATTGAAAAGGTGATTTCCGATCTGGACAAAAAGCCGGAGCAGTTAATTATTGAAGTAAAGTTAGTGGAAACGTTATTGGGTGGTGAGCGCCAGGTGGGATTTAACTGGCCGAAAAAGGTAACGGCTACCATGACG
>JALWDQ010000389.1:0-473 GCA_027039625.1 Calditrichia bacterium
CTTTCGGGAAGTAAACTCACAAAGGGGTAGGTTGGCGAAAGAACAGCGGAGAATGTGTCCAGCTTTCGGTTTAGTTTGAAGGTGGTTCAATCCTTCTGCCTGAGGTAAGCGAATTAGGTGTAGCTTTTTTGAAATGGAGATAATGTTGAATTCTAAACAGGAATGGAAATCAACCCGATTTCCGCCCAATTAGCCAGATTATCCCGGAGATGCCCAATCCCCCAAACATGGGCTGAATGCCCAGCCAGTAGTGCAGTTGGGAAAGAGAGGGGCTGATGTGAATGGACATCAGGAGCAGGAAAAGGGAGATTCCAAAGGACAGTATCAGGTTCAGGAGGACGAGGCGGCGCGAAAGCCGGAAGAGCGGGAAGTAGCTCCCCAGAATGGGAATAAGCATGGGAGGAATAAACAGGGTTCCAATGAGGTACCACAATTGAATCACCGAAGGGAAAAGTAAAGCCAGAGTAATGGAG
>JALWDQ010000389.1:483-12592 GCA_027039625.1 Calditrichia bacterium
GGAGAGGAGGGCAGATACAATTAGACCGGCCCGGGTAAATCGCAGCCGTTGCGCTTCTTGCCGGGTAAATTGACCCATGAAATCGTGCCCCAGAGTAACGGCAGAGAGCAAAAAAGTAGAGTCCAGGGTGGACATGATGGTGGCCAGCAAACCGGTAAGGAAAATGCCCGAAAGCAGTGGTGGCAGTACCCGATGGGAAAGCAAGGGGTAGCTCAGAGCCGGTTCAATTCCCTGCAGCAGGGCGCGGGCGTACAGGCCGGTGCTGGTAGTAAGGAAGTCGAACACCATCCAGAAGAGTACGGAAATCAGAATTCCCCGATGTGCTACCCGGGGAGAACGGGCGGCGTAACAGCGCTGATGGAAACCGGGATCAATCAACGTCCACAACGCGATGAAGAACCACACCAGGATGTACTGGGGACTATTCCCGCCATGCCAGGTGAGATGCTGAGGAGGGAGATGCAATTTCAGAAAGGAGTAACCTCCGTAACGGAAAACCAGTACGATAAACATCAGGATAAATCCCCCAAACATGAGGATGAATTGCAACTGGTCGGTACGCACCACGGCACGGAATCCGCCATTCACCACATAAACAAGGGAAAAAAGCGTGCCCAGAATCAAACACACCCACAGGCTCCAGCCGGTAAGCATGTGCAGCAGGAAACCAATCATCAAGACGTAGGGAGCGGGGAGGGTCATGAAGAAGGTGAACAGGGTTCCGATGAGCCCACTGGAGCGTCCGTAGTGGCGAAAGAGTTGATCCGGGATGGAGAGCAGTTGCGCTCGCTGGATGCGCGGGGCAAGCACGAATCCGAATAAAATAGCGAAAAGATAGTAGGGCACGCCAAAAACCAGCCAGTTGGAGAGGCCGTAGAGATAAGTGAATTCGCCAACACCCAGAATTCCTCCGTACCAGGTGGTTACCAGAGTTGCCACAAATGCCGGTAGGGTAAGGTGCCGCCCGCCCACAATAAAATCCGTTTCGGTGTTTCGCCCGTTTCGGGCGCGAAACCCGATGATGAGAAGAAAAATCAGGTACAGAAGGATCGGAAGAATTTCCAGCGGGTGCAGCTTAAACATGGTGCTCCGGCCAGTTAATGAACACCAGCAGGTTGCCGCTGGTGAGGGTGAGGCGAACCGGCGATTCCACCACTTCGTTGCTCAAACCTTCGCGCACTCCAAATTCCAGCGGTTCATTTTTCAGCGGGTATTTCAGGCCGTGGGTGGTAATGCCTTCCACCCGGCCCAGGGGAATGAGGGAAACCGTTTGCCCGATTTCTGCCGGGAATTCCAGATTGCGTTCTGCCCACAAAATGCGAGCGTAGCGGTCGTAAATTTCCATCTGGAAATCGTTGCGGTAGCGCATGAGCACCGAAAAATTGTTGATGGCATGATCCATCCGCTTTCCGGTAATTCCCAGCAGTACCAAACGGGTAATTCCAATCTCCCGGCAGTACTGAAGGGCTTTTTCCAGATCGTTCAGTTCCTGAGAAGGACGGTGAATGAAGGTAAGACCCAGGAAGTTGTCCTCGTAGAGTTCTTTCACTGAATCCAGATCCCCAATTACTACATCCGGTTTTACACCGCAGGAGATGGCATTTAATGCACCACCGTCTGCTGCCACAACTTTCTCCCATTTCTCTTTGCGAAATCGTTTAAGCAAATCGCAATCAATCTCCCCGTTGGCGATAAGTAACGCTTTGTGTTCGGACATAATTAAATCCTCCTTAATAAAATCAATTTAGAAATTAGAGAGGGTTGCTACGCATCGTCCGGAGTCGCACATGTTAGGATTACATGTGCCAGCGAATTCCGGCAATCCAGTTCCGTTCGGCGCCAGGCCAGTAGAAATTTTTTCCTTCCCAGGAATCGTAATAACCCGCGGTGTAGAATTTCCGGTTGAAAATGTTGTTAACCTGCACCGAGAAGCGAATGTTTTCCAGTCCCCAGAAGGAAGGGAGTTGTACTCCCAACCGGGCATTGAGTACTGTGTACGCGGGAACAATGCGGTCTTCGTTCTGGGTGTTGTCCAGATACTGCTTGCCCACGTACTGCCCGTGGAGCGAAAGATTCCAGCGGGAGTATCGGTAAGTAATTCGCAGGTTACCCAGCATATCCGGAAATCCCGCAATGGCGTTTCCGCTCAAATCCTGCTTCGTTGTTTCGCCCGTGTCCCAGTTGTACTGAAACAGAGTGAATTTACGGAAGTAATTGTTGTTGTAAGAAAAATTCCCGCTGACCTCCCAGTGGGAGCTCATTCGCCAGCGCAGGGAGGTTTCCACACCCCGATGCACTGTCTCCTCGGCATTTCCCCGGATGGGGAATCCATCCTCATCCACCTGGCCGTAAGGCACAATTTCGTCCCGGAAACTCATGTAAAATAAATTAATTTTTGCCGAGAACCGATCTCCCAGATATCCCCATCCCAGCTCGTAATCCCACAGCTTTTCCGGTTTCACCACCGGATTTTTCCAGCAGATGTAATCCACCTGGCCGTTACGGTACACGGTATCTGCCTGTGTGAACAGGGGATGAACCCCCAGGTCGTCCGGCCCCTGCCACACATCGTACAGTTCGTTATCTGCCGGTTCCCGCTGGGCGAAAGAAGCATTGAGGTAGAGATTCATTTTAGAGGTTAGATTGTAATTTACCCCGAAGCGGGGATTAAAGAAGTTGTAATCGACCTGGAAGCGATGTCGGTTCTCACCGCTAAAGTTCCCGGCTGCTCCGTGATGGAAGGTGTAGCCGATGTGCTGGGAGTACAGGTTTACCATCACCGTGAGAGGCCGGAAGGGATGGAAGAGCTCGTTGGCATAAAGGGTGAAGTACGATTTTTCTCCGAAGTACTGGTAATACTTCATTCCGGGGCGGAAGGAGGGAATATTGGTTTCCACCCATTTTACTTCGCCCCAATGGTCGCTGCGGAAACCGCTTAAATAGGTGCCCACGGTAAGCTCTCCGCCCGTGTGCTGCCAACCTAACTGGCCAACCCATCCCACCTGATCTTTGGTAACCCATTTCTGGCGAATGAGGTCGCTGCGGCTGCCATCGTCCCGGGGAATGAGTCCGTATTCCCACAAATTGCGGTGCGATTTGTACGTTTCGTAATACCCGCTTCCGTGAATGTAAAACAGGGTGTTGTTCAAAGTCAGGTGTTTTGCCAGATAGTAAGTATGGTGCAGTTCAAAGTGGGGCTGGCTGAAATGGTCGATTGTGTTGGGATAGGTGATGGGATTGTGCCGATGGTTCTCTCGCAGGGCATCTTCCGGCGACGCTTCCCAGGCGGCGTGAGTAATTTCCTTTCCGCCATACACATTTAACTGGGTGAAGGATTTTTCCCCGTAGCGGGAGATGGTGGCAAAGTAAGAGACGAGATCGGTACCGCTATTTTCCCGATAGCCATCGGAAAGAATGTGCGAAAAGCGAAACTGCGCCTGGTAGGTGTTGTTAATCAGGTTGGTGTTGATTTTGGCGCCGTACTTGCGGGTTCGGTAGCTACCCAGATAGCTCATCACCTCGGCTCCGGGACGCTGCAGGTTTCGCACAGTTACCAGGTTGAGGCTTCCTCCAAACGTGGCTACCCCGTACACGGAACTCCCCACACCGCGCTGCAATTGCACGTCCTCCAGACTCTCGGCAAAATCGGGCATATCCACCCAGTACACCTGATGGTCTTCGGGGTCGTTTAAGGGGATGCCGTTAATCATCACCCCAACCCGACTCTGGTCGTATCCCCGAACTTTCAGGTAAGTGTAGCCGGTGGGACTTCCGGCATCGGCGTAGGAATACACATTGGGAATTTCGGTGAGGAGCAAGGGGATGTCCTGCACCGAGTAATTTTCCTTGATGTATCGGGCAGGAAGGTTGGAGAAGGTCACCGGAGTTTCCCGCTCCCGGGCGCGGGTGGCAGAGACCACCACTTCCTGACCGGGAAGCACCTCCGGTTCCAGCCGGATGGTGAACTCCCGGCTTTCCCCTTCCTGCAAGCGGAACGATTGTTTAAACACCCGGTAACCCAGGTAGCTCACGCTTAACAGATGCTTCCCCGCCGGAACGTTTTTCAGAATGAACAGCCCCTCCGCATCGGTTGTGGTGCCCTTGTTCAAATCTTCGAGCACCACATTGGCGGCAGGCAGGGGAATTCCTGTGGAAGCATCTTCCACTTTTCCACGAATGGTTCCTGTTTGCGCAAAAAGGCTGGTTGACAGCAGAAACAACACGAACCCGAAAATAACCCGTTTCATACGATAGCCCTCCTGAAATAAAAAAACCGTTTTCCACGCAGGAAACGGCTTGGCTCAAAAAACGGGAGAAATGTCTCGGGTTCTTGAGCTCCGTTTCCTACGCTGGTATTACCCAGTTCAGGTTCAAGGGGTCATTTCTCAGCCCTCGTTTCCGAGAGCACCCCCACGGAGCGAGAACAATATACTATTCAATATGAAAAGACGCAATGGGTGCTTTAAAAAATTGTTGCTGCTCCCGAATGGAAAATTGCGGTAATTGGTTTTGAGAATTGATTCTCCGGGAAGGGATTTTCTTGGGGCGATTGGTTTTACCGGTTAGAAGTTCATTCCTCGGGGAGATTCAGGAGTTCCCGGTACACGCGGATGGTGCGGGCTGCTACCACGTTCCAGGCGTATTGTTCCAGCACTCGCCGCCTGCCAGCCCATCCCAGACGATGGCGGAGGGATTCATCTTCTAATAAAATTTGCAATTTCTTACGGAGGGCTGCCACGTCCCCTTCGGGAAAAACCAGACCGGCATTGCCCAGCACGTTGGGGATTTCTCCGCAACTGGAGCCAATGACCGGCACCCCGCTGGACATGGCTTCAATCAGTACCCGGCCAAATTTTTCCACCCAATTGGGGCGCGTTAGGGAAGGCAGTACGAAGATGTCCATGCAGTTCATATACTGAGCCACCTCTTCGTGACTGGCCGAGGGGATAATGAAAAGTTCCACTCCCAGGCGCACGGCCTGCTTTTTCAGCTCTTCTCGCATGGCACCATCGCCGACTACCAGCAATCTGACCGGTAATCCTTCCAGCGCCTGAAGGAGTAAATGTACTCCTTTGTGCTCTACCAGACTTCCTACAAATCCCACCAGCAGTTTATCTTCTGTTTTTAGCTTGCCACACAGTTCCGGAAGCTGACGGGGGCGAAATGCTTCGCTATTGACGCCGTGGGTGATAATTTCCACCCGGCCCTGATAGCCTTTTTGCCGTAGCACCTCCACGGCCATGCCATTCCGGGCCAGAATCGCATCGGCATGGCGCAGAACGTATTTTTCCACCAGATTGAATGGCGGAGGATAATTCTTGAACTGATGCTGAGAGGCGTGAAGTACCAGCTTGCTGTGTGGGGAGTAGCGGTTGCGCAGGCGGGCAATCTGCCAGCTCCCCAGGTTAAACACCTCGTTCTCCATATCGATAATGTCCGGCTGGTACTCGATGAGCAGGAATTTCAGATGAGAGCGAAACATGGCAAGATGCAAATTGCCCGCAAACCAGATTTTACCAACGACGATATCGTACAGTTCGTCGAAATCTTTTTCCAGGTACCGGCGCTCCCGGCTCCAGAGTTCCTTCCAGTAAGGTGGTACCAGCACCCGTACCTCCCATCCGCTCTGGCGGGCAATTTCGTGGGGCAGCGTCTGGTAGAATTTCTGAATGAAGGATGTAAAGGAAATCATTAACACTTTTACTGCGGGAGTTCGTTTCACTTGCGCTCCTTTTTTACTGTTCACAGTCATATTTTCTCTTCCACGTTCCTTTTACCCCTTGCGGAAATTGACCCGAAAGGTTTACTCCTGTGCCGGAGACTTCGGTGTTCAGTACTTTTTATAGATTTATTATCGGATGCCGGAAGCGAGGCTGTACCGCTTCTCTTAATTCCCGCAATATTAAGGGAACTTCCACATGGGAAAATTTACTCACCACCCGGTTCCGGACGAAATCGCCGTTTGACCATTTCCAGCAGCATCACCAGATGTTCCCAGCGCAGCAGGCGGAAGGCGAAAGAGAGACCCAGATACACCGCTGCTCCCAAAACGACCTTCACGACCAATCCCGGAGAGCGGGTAATGAGCAGAATGCCCAGCGCCATTCCTCCGGTGCTGATTCCGATTTTTCCCAGTTCGGAAAGGGAAGGAAAAGGCACCTGCAAACTGCGCAATTCCCATACGGAAAGAATTACGGCAACGATTTCGGAGATTAATGTCGCGATACCGGCACCAATCAAATCGTAAGGAGGAATAAGCAAGTAATTCAAAACCACATTTACCAGCATGGAAATGGCGGCGATGACGGCAAAACGGTGCTGTTTTCCGGTGGCGTTCAGTACAATCATCAAGTGCATTTTCAGGAAGATGAAGATGAGGGCAATGCTTAACCAGCGTAGTACGGGCACATTGACCAGATATTCCGGAGTAAACAACCATTGAATAATGGGACGTGCCAGGAGCGCCAGGGCAACACCAATCGGAAGGGAAATCCACAATAGGAATAGAAAGGATTGGCGGAAGGTGCGCCGAAAACGTTCCATTTCCGAAATGAAAAGAGCCGAAAGTGCCGGGAAAAGCGCCATCACCAGGTTTTCCGGAATGAAGGTGAGGCTTTCCACCAGCTTGCGGGCTACACTGTAGTAAGCCACCATGGACTCACCATGAAAAATTTTTAACATCACCGTGTCGATGCGTCCGGAGATGGTGGCGAACAGGTACATCAGGGCGAAGGGGTAAGAGAGTTTCAGAATGCCCCAGGTGGCTGCATTGAACCAGCGCCAGTGAATGCGTTGAAAGAAGCGGCGCATGAATAAAAAAGCGACCAGTGCTTTTAAAAATTCAATAGCAGTAAAACTCCACAACAGGGTGGTGAGATGGGCGCGAAGCTTCCAGAGGAGGAGACTGACCAGCAGCATGGCAAGCCGCTCGAATAGATTGACCAAGGTTTCAAATTCCATCTTTTCGAACGCCCGGAAGACGGAAATAAAATGACGGCTGAAATTGTCGAACACCAGGTAGATGCTGAAGATGCGAATGGCTCGAATGACCGATGCTTCCCAGTGGAAAAATCCCACCAACCCATTGAGAAACAACAGAACCAATCCCGAAAGCAGGGTGACCAGCGGGATGGAGGTTCCCAGAAATTCGTTGATGCGCGCTTTGTTGCGGGCAATGTCCCGGGTGAGCAGGGAGTTTAATCCCAGATTGGCAAAAATCATAAATAGCGCCACAAAGGCCAGAGCAAAGCTGAAGGTACCAAATTCCGCTGAAGTGAGCATGCGGGTTAAGATGAGCACCAGCCCGAAGTTAATCAATTTGGTGAGAATCTGGCTGAGGAAAAGCACCAGGGTGTTTTTAACAATGCGTTGATTCGGGTGGCTCTCGCCAGAATGCACTGTGTGTCCGCTTTTCGCTTCCATGCAGGCAATTTACAACGAAAGTCCGAGTTTGAGAAATGCAAAATTTGGAAAATGGAAGTGGTTGACTGATTGAGATGTTTAAATTCCGGAAATATTCCGGGATTAAACTTGCACCTTCTGTACCAGTCGCCTAAATTCCGGGCACATTGAGGAAAGAAATCGTTGCGGAAATTGAAAGCATCACGCATTGTGAGAGGGAATCATTTAACTCGATGAAACAAACTATACGCCTATTATTCTGGATTGGAATTTTTATCTGGTGGGGCGTCCTCCCGGCGAAATCATCCAGGGAGATGCACATCGTGAGGGTGAATTTTCAGGGAAACCGCACTTTTACCCGGGAGGAACTTCTTCAAGTAATTAAAATCCAAACTCCCGGACCTGTGGAGCGGATTTTCCTGCCCCAGAGCGGTACGCTTTTTCAGGATGCCATCCTGGAGGAAGACCGAGCACGCTTAATCCGTTTTTACCAGCAGGAAGGATTCCTTTTCGTGCGCATTTCTCCCCCGCAAATTGCTCCCCATCCGGAAAACGGTACTGTCGAAGTGACTTTTTTGATTCAAGAGGGGAATCCCATCCGGGTAAAAGACATTCAGTTTCTTTACCATACTCCTAATCCTCAGGTGGAAGCCCACGTACAGACGCTGGTGGAAGGCGTCCGTTCCCATCTACAACTCACAATAGGCAGTCGCTTTCGGGATGCCCTTGTGTTACAGGATCAGCTCCTGCTGTTTCAAACCATTACCAATCAGGGATATCCATATCTGGAAGTAAATCCCCAATTGCACGTGCAGGAGGATTCGGCCCTGGTTACGGTTGTGTGGCATATCCGGAGTGGACCCCGCTGCGTGTTTGGGCCGGTGCAGATAACAGGCACCGAACGGGTTGAACCTGCAATTATTGAGCAACAAATTGCTTTTCGTCCGGGAGAGATGTACCAGAAGGATTTGCTGGAGCAAACGCAAATTCAGATTTTTGCTCTGGGATTGTTCGAGGTGGTGGATGTGAAGGCGGTGCTGGATAGCACCCGCAGGCAGGAAATTCCGGTACATATTCACGTTCAAGAAGCACCGCGATTAACGGCTCGAACCGGTGTGGGCTACGGAAAGGAAGACAAATTCCGCGCTTTCCTTAATCTGGTGCGGCTGGGCACGTTTGGCGGCGCCCGTCGGCTGGAATTCATTATGAAACACTCCGATCTGGAACCCTATAATCTGGATGTAAAAGTGGTGCAACCGATTTTTTTTCACTACCGAACCAGCGCGACCCTGAACCCCTTTCTACGGAAAGAGCGCGAACCTGGCTATACGGTTACTCGCCTGGGAGGTAAGTTATCCATCATGCGCCGCTTTTCTCAGCACATTCGCGGTTCGATTAATTATTTGTATGAATATGTGGATCGTGCTAACGGTGGAGCCTCGGATAGCGCCAGTACTTACTCTACCGAGGAAGATCTGTACAATAAAGCCGGACCCATTCTGGGATTTACCTACGATTCTTCCAGACCAATGTTTAATCCCCACGGTGGAGTGTTTCTGTTTATTAATCTGAAAACCAACGGATGGCTTTTTCCCAGTGATTACCACTACCTGAAATGGGTGCTGGATGTTCGGAAATATCAATCGGTGTGGGGCGCTATTCTGGCAACCCGCATCATGCTGGGCGGCATTCTGACCCGGGAACCCCAGGGGGAAGTCCCGGTGGAAGATCGTTTCTATTCCGGAGGCATTACCTCGGTGCGGGGATGGGGACGCCAGCAACTGGGGCCACTGGATGCCCGGGGGAAACCTCTGGGAGGTAAGAGCATTATCGAAGGAAATGTGGAGTGGCGGGTGGATTTCTGGAATCATTTTAATCTGGTTCTGTTTCTGGATTTTGGGAATGTGTGGCTGGAGACAGGTACTTATCCGTTAAATGAGTTGCGCTATTCACCGGGAATTGGTCTGGGCATTTCCACTCCCATTGGACCAATACGACTGGATTTTGCACGGCCGATTTTTGATGAGAAGACTTCCTGGGAGTGGCATTTGAATGTGGGGCAGAGTTTTTAAGGTGGGTGTAGCGCAAACTTAAGTTTGCGCGACTGAGATTTGTAGAGCAAGCTTTAGCTTGCCATTTGCAAACTAAAGTTTGCCTGACATTTTACGCAAACTAAAGTTTGCGTTACGGAGATGAATTAAATGAAGCGTTTTGCAAAAATCCTTACACTTATTTTGGGAATCCTGATTCTCCTGCTGGTAACACTGGCAGGAATCCTCCAGACCGGCTGGGCAAAACAACAGTTAAAAAATCTTCTGGTGGAGCAGATCAACACCCGGCTACATCCCACCCTGCATATTGGAGCATTAAAAGGCAATCTGTTTACTCACCTGACCTTTACTGAAGTGCTGATAACCACCGGAGAAGACACCCTGCTTTACCTTCCTCAACTTTCCCTGCGTTATCGGTTATGGGCATTGTGGCATAACACGATTCAAATCGATTCCCTGGAAATAGATTCTCCTTATGTTTGTTTGCGGAAAGAACCGGAGGGTCGCTGGAATTTTGAACCTCTTTTGCGGGTGCAGCCAGAAGCAGAAGATTCATTAAAAAATCCATTTGAGATGCAGGTTCGGGTGGAGCAATTGAGTTTACGGCGGGGGCGGATTTGCCTCCGTACTGGCAAACCGGAAATCCCGGATTTGCTGGATGAGCTCAATCTGGTACTCTCCGGCTTTTACAGTGCGGACTCCCAGGCACTGCTGCTTTCCCGGCTGCAGTTCCATTGTCCGGAACCGGAATTTCGCCTTAAAAAAGCATCCTTTGCTTTCCATCGTAATGGGGAAGAAATGGTGGTGGAGCGCTTGCGGCTGGAAACAGCGGGTAACCGGTTGTTTGCCTCTGCCCGTCGTGGGACAGGGGAGGCGGCGACTTCCGAGGTAAGCGGTTATATTCCGACACTTAATTTTCAGGAAATTTCCTTTTTTCTCCCGGTGTTGCGGTTTTCTGCGCGGCCTCGCCTGGAGTGGCAATTCTGTCAGCGGGAAGATAGCCTGCATTTGCACCTTCGTTTAAAAGAGGACAATCGGGAAATTGCCCTTCAAGGGGTTTTACTGCTTCCGGATTCTTCCCATCAACGGGCTTTCCCCCGGTATTCTTTGCAGGGTAGCTTCTCTCATTTCCGTTTACGGGATTGGCTCCCCGGTGGAATTCCGGAAGTTACTGGCAATGGGAAGTTCAGCCTTCGCGGGGAG
Source organism: Calditrichia bacterium (assembly GCA_027039625.1). GTDB lineage: Bacteria > Calditrichota > Calditrichia > RBG-13-44-9 > RBG-13-44-9 > JALXCH01. The sequence goes on from JALWDQ010000389.1 coordinate 11,139, forward strand.
GGATTTTCTCCCGAACAAGCTCGGGCTGAATTGCAGGCGGAATTGTACCGCTTACGGATAGCTCGGCGCACTGTGGATAGTTTGAAGCTCCGGGCGAGCTATGGGCAGGGTGACTTGAATCTCCGGCTCCGGGCAAAGGGGAAATGGGGAAAAGCGCGGCTGGCTGGTTCCTGGCCGGATGTGCAGCACACTTCACAGGTTGAAGCACAGCTCGCGGTGCAGGGACTCAATCTGGCTCCTTTGCTGCGGACAGAGAAGTGGGAGAGTCATTTGAACGGGAAGGTGAGTTACCGTGGGAATTTGACCTCTTTCTCGAAGCTAAGGGGGGAAGTTCAGGCTCGGTTTCAAGACTCGCAATTGGCGCAGGCGCCGGTGGATAGTGCTTACCTCGTTGCCAGTCTGGATAACGGAACCACACATCTCCGTCTTTTGCGTGCCCGGGCTGCGGGAGCCAGCTTACAGGCACAGGGCACAATGCGTCCGGATAGTGCCATTACCCTGATGCTAACCGGTCGTGTGGATAGCTTGAGTTACATTCTTCCGTACCTCCCAATAAAGCAAACGGATGTGCAGGGTACCTTTCATGCTTCCGTCCAGGGAAATCGCGATTCATTGCGTACCGAAGTGCGCCTCCGATTGAAAAAGCTGCGGTTTTACCCGGTGCAGGCGGATACCGGATTTGGAGAACTAATCTGGTGTTGGCGAGGACGTCGTCCCTTCCCCTCCATTCGCCTGCAATTACACCAACTTCATCTGGGCAGTGTACCGCTGGATAGTTTGAATCTCCGTGCTCATTCCCGGGCCGCCTCTTTCGTTGTGGAAGGGAAGTTCTGGCAGGGAGAGGAGATTGCCGGAGATATCGCAGCACATCTGCGCCAGGATTCTGTGCTGCAGGTGGATTTACCCCGATTTCTGCTGCAACTGAAAAACACCCGTTGGGAGGGGGAACCGACCATGCACTTCAGTTACCACCGCCATCATTTTACCTTCCGGGATGTGCGCTGGAAATGTGCTTCCTGCACGGAGGCACCGGCGCTGGTGGAACTCCAGGGAGAACTGGGATTGCAGGGAAAGGAAAATGTTCGCCTCTCCGTTCAGAATTTTCGGTTTGCGGAGATGCTGCCGACCTCCCTGAGTGAACAAGTTCCCTCCGGTAAACTTAACCTTGACCTTTCTGTGCAGGGAACGTTCTCTTCTCCGGAAATTCAGGGGAAAGTGCATTGGCAGGCGGAAGGGAAAGACACCCTGGGGCTGCATCGTTTGCAGGGAGAGTTTGCTTATCGGCAGGAGGGGTTAAACTGGGAGGTGCAGGTGGATGCAGCCGAGCACAGCCTTTTACACTGGTATGGTCACCTGCCACTGGTGATCCATCCTGATCAACATCGTTTCACCTGGCAGCGCCAGCAGCCAATGGAAACCCACCTGAAAGCGGAGCAATTCGCGCTGGAAAATTT
>JALWDQ010000390.1:0-1270 GCA_027039625.1 Calditrichia bacterium
CCAGCCGGCAGAAAATTCCGTTTGGTATTGCCCAGATTGGTAAAGCCTTCCGCAACGAAATTACGCCCGGGAATTTTATTTTCCGGATGCGGGAATTCGAGCAGATGGAGATGCAGTATTTTGTGAAACCCGGGGACGACGAAAAATGGTTTGAGTACTGGAAGGAAAAACGTTTTCAGTGGTACGACCGCCTGGGGATTCGCCGGGAGAAATTGCGCTTCCACCAACACGCTGAGGACGAGCTGGCCCATTACGCCAAGGCAGCATTCGATATCGAATACGAATTCCCCTTTGGCTGGAGCGAGATTGAAGGAATCCACAATCGCACGGATTTCGATTTGAAGCGGCACCAGGAATATTCCGGGAAAGATTTACGCTACTACGACCAGGAAGCAGGAGAGAAATACATTCCCTACATTGTGGAAACTTCCACAGGGGTGGATCGGTTGATGCTCACCGTGCTGGCCGATGCTTACGAAGAGCAGGAAGGACGCACGGTGCTCCACTTCAAACCGCAAATTGCTCCCATTAAAGCGGCGGTGTTTCCGCTGGTGAAGCGCGATGGCATGCCGGAAATTGCCCGAAAGATTTACGACGACCTGCGCAGGGATTTCAAAGTGTTTTACGATGAATCCGGTTCGGTGGGGCGCCGTTACCGCCGTCAGGACGAAGTGGGAACCCCGTTCTGCATTACCGTGGACAGCCAGACTCTGGAAGACGGAACGGTAACCATCCGCGAACGGGACAGCATGGAGCAAATTCGCATTAACAAAAGCCAGGTTTACCAGTTCCTTAAAGAAAAATTAGCAGAAGAATAAACCCCTCCTGAACTCCCATTTGCAACAGGGCAGGTACATGCCTGCCCTGTTTTTTTTCCAGGATCACATTTGCCTGTCACCTTTACACCCTTCCCTTTTGAACAGATTCCTTTCACCTCACAAAATCCTATCCATATTCACTCGCTCCTCTGCTCAAAGAGTCCTCAAACGGGCAGGATTCTGCGTAGAGGTAATCAATCAATGAGAATTGGTGTCGTTCCCCTATTCCGCTGAAATACGATTTTGGGAACCAGCCGAAAGGATGCAAAATTTTAAACAAAGTTGAACAACAATATGTGCTATGTTACATATTATCAGCATGTTATGAATTTTGTATTCCCACTACAATATTAGATTTTGTCTATCTTTCGTCCCAATGGGCGAACGGGTATTTTCAATATTTTGGAAATTAAATAATGAAATTCCTCCGGTTCACTGGTCTGTCGGATGAA
>JALWDQ010000391.1:0-12588 GCA_027039625.1 Calditrichia bacterium
ATCCTCCAGTTTATTTCTGTAACGTATCCATCTTTTTCTTTAACCTCAACATCATAAAAGTACGCTACTCGCCAGTGCCGCTCCTTGATGCGACCAATCCGCTCCAACACCTTGGCGTAGCGCTTGGTACCGCGCTTTTTGTGCAAACTCTCGGTAGCATGCTTTAATTCGGCTTCAAAACGTAACCGATGTAATTCCTGAATCGCCTTCTCTTTCCGGCTCTTTAATTGGCACCGGCAATATAAGTAAAGTTCATCGCCCACACGAAAGCTCATAGCTTCAACAAAGACCCCTCCAAAATTAATATTGCAATTTGGAATTTGGAATTTGGAATTTGGAATTTGTTATTTGGGATTTGGGATTTGGAATTTGGAATTTGTTATTTGGGATTTGTTATTTGGGATTTGGGATTTGTTATTTCATTTTTCGCTTTTCCTGAAGCGTTATGCCGCGAAACAGCACGTATGCCCATCGAAAGCATTTCCGGCTGAGAGCCGGGCTACATTTTTACCGCTCTTCCATTCGATTCTGAAAATTTACCAGAGCACCAAAACGGGAATATTTTAACCAGATTTTCAGAAAAATAATTACCTGCAACACAATAAAATCGATCAGGTACCATTTCGTGCTGGTATCCGGTAACTGCAACAGGAAATAATTGCTGATTCCCAGGAATCCCAGCACCACCACTCCCAGCATGCCATACAACAACAGAAGCCTGAACCAATGCTTCCGGAAATAATGCCACGCCTTTCCAAAAGCTTTGCGCACCTGCAATAAATTATCCCGCACCAGGTAAAGCCGACTCAAATCCATCAACAGTAACCCCCCGGTAAAAAGGAGCAGGTAAATCAACACGACTGCTCCAACCACCGGGAAAATCGTGGTTTCAGTAGGGGAAGCAGCAATCCACAAGAAGAATGGTAGCGAGGGAATCAATCCCGTTAGCAGCAGGGCAATACCTAGCCCTACTCCCAGAACTCCCAGCCGCAGCATGCGCCCGGCAAACTCTCCGCTGCGGGAGAGAAAGCGGCGAATCCCGAAATTCTCCTGCTCCACAAAAGCATCCACAATTCCACTGCTGGCCAGAAACATCAAGAGAGCAAATACCAGGTTGGCAGCAGACAGTGCTTTCTGAGCCGCCACAACTCCATCCTTCATGTAATAATAAAATTCTGCATAATATGTGTAAATAGAACTCCTGGCCAAAACATCGGTAACCAGTCGATGGGCAAAAAACTTTTTAAACGTTTGGAGATAAGGGTTCAGGAACAAAACTGCCCAACCCAGATTCGCTAACCAGAGGAGAATAAAAATACTGCGCCGCTTCCAGCCCTGCCGTAAACCTTCGATTATTGACCGCACCATGTTTCCATTTCCTTTCCTCAGATATCTCACTTCGATAAATTGTTCCCCCTCAATACAGATAAAATCCGCTGAGTATTTGCTGGTAAATTGCCAGAGATTTTACCCAGTGCCGCCAGAATGCCTGGCGGTTGGCATGCCGGGTGTAGGAGTTGTTCGTCCAATTCACATCCAGCCACATGTGATGTTGAGGATCCACAGTCGCTGAGATGACCCGGGAATGGGGACGAAGGTAGGTAAAGATGTGATAGCGCGTTTTACCATCCCAGGTTTCGGTGAGGGTGTCTCCATCCGAAAACACCACCTGCACCGTTTGCGGAAATTCAAACTCTCCATTTCGCCGCACCACTACCTCGGATTTAATCACCGTGGAATCCGGTGCCACTCTCACTTTTTTGGTACGGATTTGGTCTACCTCATAATCCAGCACCCGCGTGGTAAACAACGCCTGGTGCAAGAGCCAATCCACCTTGCGGGGACTCAATTCTTTCACCACGGCTAAAAAATCTTCCGTATGAGGATGCCGGAACTTCCAGCGATGAACGTACTCGCGCATAATCCGATTCATTACCTCCTCCCCCAGATACCCTTCCAGCGTTTTCAGAAACAGGGTAGATTTATCATACACATAGGTTCCATAACCACCAACTTTATATTCCCAGGCAGGTTTTACAATAATGTCGGTATCGGGGTAGCGCATGTACCCTTTTTTGTGCTCATCGTAATCCCCAGCTTTTACCCCCAAGATACTAAAAAAGCTGGTGTGCACACCGTAATAGGTTTCCATAATTTTGTTGGTGGCATAGCTGGTAAAACCCTCATCCAGCCAGGGCTCTTCGAATTCGTTATTGGCCAGCATTCCATAAAAATACTGGTGGCAAAATTCGTGCACAGTTACCCCTTCCGGGAACAAACGAAATGCTTCGGGAAATCCGGTAATGCTTCCGCAGGTGATGAAGCAGGGATATTCCATTCCTAGAGCTGCTCCTGCGTAAACAGGCGCATCCACCAGAGTGAGGTTGGGATAGGGATACGGAAATAGCCACTCCGCAGTATACTCCAACGCATGCTGAATAGCCTGGAAATACCGCTCCACCTGCCCTTGATGCTCGGGAGCGTAGAGCAAAGTAACCTGGGTGGAACCAATGCGTCGCACTTCCTTTCGGTAACCGGGCCAGGCCGTTAGAGCAAAATCGTGAACGTCCTCGGCATGGAAGTGCAGGGTTTTCAGAGAATCCTGGCGCTCTTCGCGCACCAGAATGCCAGTCGCTCCCACCACATATTCAGCGGGAAGGGATAAACTCACATCATACACCCCAAAATCGGCATAAAATTCGGAATTGGCATGAAACTGGTGGCAATTCCACACCCCATTCTCCAGCACCCCAATTTTAGGAAACCATTGGCCCAACAGGAAAAAATCCTTTGCATACCCGGTGCGAGCAATCATTTGCGGTAATTTGATCCGGAAACCGATTTTCAGAGTGAGGGAATCCCCGGGAGCAACGGGCTCCGGTAATCGTACCCGAATTACTGTGGAATCATCCGGATTGCCATCATCCGGGCGAATAAAGCGAATGGAATCCTGCAACGATACCCCGTCCGCTCGCTCCAGAGAGAGAATATCGATTCCGCCCAGCTTTTTGGGGTTAATCCGGGCAAACCGTTTGTGGCGAAGGTTTTTTTCGCTTAAAAATGTTGAATGAAGACTGCGAAAAGCATTCATATACAGGTGGAAACGAAGTTCCTGCACAGGTACCGAGGAGGTATTTCGCCATTGCAATATTTCTTCACCCTGAAGAATTTTTTCCCGGGTATCCAGTTGAACATCGATGCGATAATGAACGACCCGCTGAGAAAGAGGCGGATTAAAAATCGATGTTGTTTTACCCCATTGGGTGCATAAAAGAAGCATGCCCAAGATCCAGACAAACTGTTTCATAGAAAATCCTTCTCAAAATATGCTGCATCGAAATTTTTATCAACTCTGGGTGTGTACGGAAAAAGCGACCGCCTGGTTGCGCCCCTGGCGTTTTGCCTGATACAATGCCAGGTCTGCTTTGCGAATCAACACATCCACCTGGTCTCCATCTTCTGGATAGGTCGCAATTCCCAGGCTAATGGTCAATTTTTTCCCAGGTAATTTTTCCTTATTGGGGAAGGGAAAATTTTCCACAATCTGGCGGAGTTTGGAGGCAAACTTCAGGGCTTCGTTCTTATTTAATTCCGGCGTGATAATTACAAATTCCTCTCCTCCGTAGCGTGCCACAATATCGCTGGAACGTGTATTCTCCTTCATAAGCTGAGCCAAAAGCTGCAGGACACGATCTCCGGCCTGGTGTCCGAACGTATCGTTGTAGTGTTTGAAATAGTCAATGTCAATCATAATAATCGAGAATTGGGATTCATGGCGGAGGGCACGGCTTAACTCGTGTTTTAACTGGTGGTAAAAAAAACGGTAGTTGAACAAATTGGTGAGCGGATCGGTAATTGCTTCTCGTTCAGCCTTCACAAAAAGGAATTGTAATTCATCCATTAACAATATGTTCTGGTAGATGTAGCTTACTGAACGGAAGATAGTTTCCAGGAATTGGTGTTCAAACCAGGCGATGGGACGCCGGGAACGAAAATTGTCGATAAACACAAAACCGCCCCGGTAAAAATTTTCGTTGGAAAAATATTCTTTCATATTTTCCAGAATCAACTCCCGGTCGTAATCCTCCTGATCTTTCAGGCGGGGAATAATCGATTCCAGGTAGGGAAGCACCTGCTCTTGCAACTTCTGAGTCTGGGCGGGATTTAATGGCGTTCCCAGATATCCAAAAATGAATTCCGTGATGTGGAGGTCTTCTAATTTTTTCCGGAGATTCGCATTAGGAATCTGGGAGGGAGCATTCACAAAAAAAATCTGTCGGTTACGAAACATTTCCTGGAAAAAAGGATGATCGAAAGGGTAAGAGAAATGATCCCACTCTTCCTGAGGGATGCCAATGGCATAGTGAATTTTCATGCGGGAAACCTCGGCATCCACATCAATAAACGCGCAACGGTCGTATTTGAATTTATCCCAGATTTCATCAATGAGCATCTTTTTCAATTCTTCGGGATTGGTACAGACTTGCAACTGCGAAATTACTTCCAGAACTTTGCGCAGGTAATCGTTGTATTCTTGCAACTGGCGGGAAGTTTCGGCCAGTTTGCGATTGGTTTTTTCCAGTTCTTCTACTTTAGCGGTTAAATGATCCACCAGCTCTGCTTCGTACTGACTGCGAAGAGACTCTCGGGCTGTTTCGGGAAGACTCTCCCGTGGTCCTTTTAAAAATTTAAAAATTTGCTCGGGAAGCAGCTTCGGGTTAATGGGTTTGGTAAGGTAGCCATCACAACCTGCTACCAGCGTCATTTCACGAATCCGGGATTCCTTTAACCCGGTAAGCGCAATAACGATTATATCCTTCAATTCCGGTGTGTTTTTAATTTTAGTGGTAAGCTCGTCCCCTCGAATATCCGGAAGATTAATATCCATTAAAATAACATCAGGTTTCTCCTGATGCGCCATCTTCAAACCGTTCATTCCAGTTGCTGCATCCAGATAAACAAAAGGTGGTTTATCCAGTATTTTCCGCACCAGCATCCTGGAACTTAAATCGTCCTCAATGTAGAGCACTTTGATTGGTTTTGAAGAGTGTTTGACCAAAATTCTTCATCCAGTATTTTGCAGAAGAAATATTCTTCAATAATTAAGCTAAATTTTATTTAATATAGAATTTTTCAATCAAGCATGCAAGAACCATTTCTCCTAATTTTGGTATTGACTAGCTTCCAGCGTTTTTCAACAACTGCTTTTATATTCCAAAGACTAAGGGCGATTTTACTTTTAAATGATGACACTTTCTTTACTTCCGTGAATATAATGTCACTTTTCTGCATATGAAAAAATTTGTAACCCCAATATCTATCTTCCCATCTAACATCGAGTTTTGAATGAAACGAATGAAAGATTAAATGAAACAGAAGACACCATTGCAAAACACTTACGTAAATGTTTTTTCGAAAAAAGCACATTCATTTGTTGATTCCCATTCTCGATACATTTATTGGAGTCTAAATCTCCTATAAATTACAGAGGATAGTCGAAAATTTCGCCAGTTTTTTATGAGAAATCGTCTAAAAATAGGACAATCTCATGATTAATATCACATCACACCACCACAACAATTCACATAATATTTTAATAATATTAATGTTATAAAAAATTAAATTTTAAGGAACTTTGCTGGCATTATTCTTGTATTTATGCCTTTGAGCACAAAAATTGCCGAAATGATTCGGCATATTAAATTAAACCAAAGGGAGGACTTAAACATGAAAGTTAAAGTCAAAGTGAAAATGAAAATCAAACGCTATCAGGGGAATGGATAAATTAGTGGGGACTTTCCCAAATTCCTTTCTCAGATTAGCACAGAATTCGCAAGAGTCACAATACCAAAAATCCGGCTTAGTTCAGAGCTGGATTTTTCTTTTTACCGCAAATTCAGCAGTATCTTTAAGAATTAAAAGACCCAATCCCAGAAGTTCTTTTCATTAAAGGTATCATTACTTTATTTAACTCACCCAATATCATCCACACGGTTTTTTTTCGGTTTACTTTTTTTTAAAAAAATTTTTTCTTGTTTTTTTCCATCTGGCTCCTCAGTTTAATAAAGTCGATATTTAAAAATAAAATTTTCCTGAACGCATTTTTTTCGCAAAAGGGATCAGAAAGCTAAAAATTTAAACGCCAGGAATAAATTCAGTAGAGTTACGGATGAAAGAAAACAAGCGCCCCACGGTTCTGGTGGTGGACGATGAGCAACCCAGTTTAAATGCTATTTATCGGAGTTTGCGGCGGGATTTCGAAGTGGTACAATCGCTCAATGCCCGCTCGGCACTGGAAGTGCTCAAATCGCGTCCGGTGGCAGTGATTGTTGCCGACCAGCGCATGCCGGAAATGAGCGGAGTGGAGCTTTTCCGCGAAGCCCTGCAAATTCAGCCCGACGCCGTACGAATTCTGATTACCGGATACATGGACATCGAAGCCACCATCCACGCTATTAACGAAGGGCAGGTGTTTTATTACATCAGCAAGCCCTGGGAACCGGACGAATTACGATTGATTGTACATCGCGCCGCAGAGCGGTATCAGATGATGCAGGAAAACCGCCGATTAATGGAAGCTCTGAAAGAAGCCAACCGTCGTTTGCAGGAAGAAAACATCATTCTCCACCGCGAAGCAGAGAAACAGTATGAGTTCCAGAACATCATTGGGCAAAGCCAGGCTATGCAGGAAGTGTTTCGGTTAATGCGCAAGGTGATTGCCACAGACACAACCGTACTCCTCATTGGCGAAACCGGTACAGGAAAGGAGCTCATTGCCCGGGCTATCCATTACAACGGTCCCCGCAAACACAAGTTGTTTGTGGCACAAAATTGTGCGGCCCTTCCGGACACTCTGCTGGAAAGCGAATTGTTTGGACACACGAAGGGCGCATTTACCGGAGCCACGATGGACAAAAAAGGGCTTTTCGAGCTGGCAGATGGTGGTACGATTTTTCTGGATGAAATTGCCGATACCTCCCCCGCTTTCCAGCAGCGGTTATTGCGGGTACTTCAGGAGGGAGAAATCCGCCCCCTGGGCTCGGAAAAAAGCATTCGGGTAAACGTGCGCATTATTTCCGCCACTAACCGCGATCTAAAAACAGCCATCCAGGAAGGGAAATTTCGCGAGGATCTTTTCTATCGCCTCAATGTATTCCCCATTCGAATCCCCCCTTTACGGGAACGTAAAGAAGATATTCCCCTGCTGGCAGAGCATTTCTTACAAAAATATTCCCGGAAAATCGGTAAAAAAATTACCGGTATCAGCAAAGCCGCACTCAAGATGTTAATGAATTATCATTTTCCGGGAAACGTTCGCGAGCTGGAAAACATCCTGGAGCGAGCTGTGACCCTGGCGGATGAAGGAGCAGAAATTACCCCGGATCTTCTTCCTCTCGAATCCACATCCGAAGGTCCAGTGGAATCTGGCTTTGAAGATACTTCACGCCCTCTAAAAGAAATTGTGGAAGAAATGGAAAAACGCCTGATTCGCAAGAAGCTCCAGGAGTTTGGCGGCAACATTTCGCAAACTGCACGCAGCCTGGGATTAAGTCGGGTGGGTTTGCAGAAAAAACTTAAACGCTACGGTATTCATCCCTGAAGGAAAAGAATCTAAAACCCGGGTAAAAATAAAGTTACCATTACCCTTCATCTTACTTCCTAATTTGCTTTTCTTTGAATCATTTAGAATAACAGCACAGAAAATCCAGGAAAATTTTTTAGTCAAACGCAGGGTCCTCCTCACGCAAATTTAAATATCTCTCAAACATATTTCTCCGATTTCAAAAATCCGAAATTTTTAAGACGTTTCCCTTCCCAATCTGATAACCTTGTTTGCACCATACCTGCTAACATCGTTTACGCTTCCCACCACCATTTTATTCTTCTAAAAATAAAACAACCTTTTATCTTCTTAAAAAATAGTGAAATAGAAAAATACCACTGGTTTTTTCCATAAATGGCACTCCTTTTGAACACTATTCATACAGAACTAAAAATGAGATGATAGCAATGAATAATACAGAAATATTTCAGGTGCTTCGGGAGTTAACCAACGGTTTCTCTTTAGGAAAAACGAGTGCGGCACAAGTTACTTTCTATCTGCTTGTGTCCCGTTTTCATCCGCACCATGTAAATTTTTTGAATACGGTGTACTCAATTTTATTCAATAGAAGGAGATCAATTATGGGTGCTCTGACTAAATTTGCAACCATCACCCTTGCCCTGGTAATGGTGGTGAGCTTTTCCAGTTGCTACACCACTTTCAAAGCACTGCAAAAAGAGGAAGCTTCTTACCAACCGGAATACTCCTCGCAGAGGAGTGTACCGGATTCCATTGCTGAAAGTGAGAACTATTCTTCGGACTACCAGGAACTGCTACCCGAACCGGAGTTACGGTATCGCCCTTCGCAGGTGGTGGTAAACAATTATTATTTCGATTATGGTGATTATATACGGCTGGTGAAATATCGCTCTTCATTTGTATTTACTCCGTTTTACGAACCGTACTATGTGGATTATTTCTATTTCGCTTCTGATTATTTCTGGTATCCGGCATGGGCCTATGTACCTCCACCCCCCGGGCTCTGGATTGAAATTGGTATTGGTATCGGACCCGTGTTTCCACCGATGGGCCCCATTTACTGCCCACCGCCCATTGTGGTGGCACCTCCGGTTTCTCCTCCTGTGGTGATTGTAACCCCTCCTGGAGGGGTTACTCCGGGGACGCAGGATAAAAAACCGCCCCGGGTGGGTCGTCCTCCTTTTACTCGCAGACCGACAGAACCGCCCAGAATTGGGCGCGGCGGTAGCAGTGAGCACCGGGGTTCCCGGGGAGGGTTGATACGCCGCCCCACGCTCCCACATGGTGGGGAGAACGGAAGCCACCAGCAGGGACGGCGCGGGAACTTTCATCGGGATAAAAAACCGCTACCTGGGAAGGGAAACCGGGGTGGCAAACATGAACGACGTCCCATTCACCATCGTCAATCGAAAGTAACGCGGCTGGTCTCTACCGAACCGGTACAACCACCGGCCACCATCGAGCCACCGCGGCAGAGTCGTCCGGTGTATCAACCCCGGCGAACCACGGCACGTTCCATTTCCTCCAACCGGAATTCCCGTTCCTCCTCTGCCTCCCGGACTTCCCGAACGGGCTCTCGTAAAAGTCGCACAGTGCAGGTCATCCGTACGGTAAGCAAAGCGGCCGGAACCATCTCTTCGCTGGTTTCTCATGTGGATCATCGTCCCAGTAAAACGCACCATCGTTCAGGTTCCGGGAGAAAATCCTACCAGAAATCCAGTTCAAACCGGAGCCATACCAAAGGAACGAGTAAACACTCTCGCAACTCCCGGAACCGAAGCTCCAGCCGTTCTCGTGGGAGCACTCGACGCTAAACAGAATTAAAAATTGGAGGTCATCATGTTTCAGCGCATCTATACATTGATTCTTATAATGGTGGTTATTTCCTTTTCTTTCGCACAGGTGGCAGATGATGCCATTCGCATTCGCCAGGGGGAAGAAGGATTTGGCGCTCGAACCCTGGCCATGGGCGGGAATGGTGTAGCTGCTGCCAGAGATTATTCCATCCTGTACTGGAATCCCGGTGGTCTGGCTTCCCTCAAGAAAAACGAAATTTTTCTGGATTATTCCTACCGGCAGTTTAATAGCGAGGCACAATTTCAAGGAAGCACGACCAACAACGAACAAACATTTTCGCATCTGCGCAGTGCCGGGATGGTTGTTCCCCTCCCCACTACCCGGGGCAGCTTTGTGATTGCATTTGGTTACAACTTTGTGCAGGATTACGACGATTACCTGCGTTTCGAAGGAATGAATCCTCAGAGCAACGGTCTGGGCTTTGAACTGGAAGACGACAATGGAAACGTGGATTGGTACCATTTCGACAGGGATGTCCTGCAGGAAGAAGAAGTGATGGATGAAGGAGGATTGCATCAGTGGAGTTTTGGGCTGGCCCTGGCTCTTTCTCCCAATCTGGATGTGGGTGCCAGTATTAATTTGTGGAGGGGCAAAGACAACTATCGGCTGAAATTTCGACAAACAGATATTCAGGATTTGTACAATGAATTCCCCGGGAATTACGAGCGCTACGAACTTCATCAGAGCATCCAGGCAGAATATTCGGCACTGGGATTTAAAGCGGGTGCCATGTACAGGTTGAACCCCTACATCCGCATGGGCGGTGCAATCGAATTTCCTCTTCGGTTTTCGGTATCCGAGAAATACAATTCCGGAGACCGCATTGTTTTTGATGACGGGTACGAAGATGCCGTGGAGGGTGAACCAGGCACCTGGAGTTATGATGTGCAAACTCCTTACCGTGTGGATGGAGGCATCGAACTGGGGAACGAAAAGGTGCACCTAACTGCGGCGGTACGCTATCAGGATTGGAGCGAAACCCGGTTTAAAGTCCCTAAAAATGCTTCTCTTGATGAAGATTATTCTGACTTGCTGGAAGAGAACAAAGTGATTGCCGGGAAATACCGTGCCACGCTGAATTACTACCTGGGTGGCGAGATAGAGTTTCCCGGTACCAGTTTAGCACTGCGGGGTGGATATGCGGTGCATCCTTCTCCCCTGAGCGAGGCAACCGTGGAAATGGACAAAAAATTCTACTCCGGTGGAATAGGATTAAAACTGGGAGGCGGTTCCCGGCTGGATATTACCTACGTGCGGGGCGAATGGAGTCGATTCAGTGAAGATGCTTATACTCCCGGTGGAACTATGGAAGAGATTGTCGATCACCGTATTTTTGCCGGATTGCGCATCGCTTTCTAAGCTCCCTTTGCGGATTGGGTCAATCCAGGGAAAAACAAAATTCCCCGGTCTCCCTTTCCGGAGGCCGGGGAATTTTTTTCACCATTACCAGCATAAAATCCAGCAACCATCCTACAAGGGAAGATTTAAAAATCCTTCAATTAGGGTTAATAAACCGATACAAAACGAGAAAACGACCACTCTCTGAGCAAACCTATTCATCAAAATTTTCTTGTTAAAAAAAGAACAAACCATTTGACTGATTTCGATAAATTCATTATTTTGAAATAAAACTGTAAAGGAGGGACAATGGCCAAATATTTGCGTTCATCCTGGCAAAAAGTGAATAAAAAAGAGCTGGATCCCAAGCTTACCCAACAGGTGTTTACCAGCCATAATGTAATGATTGTTCGCTATGTGTACGAACCGGGGTTACACTTTCCGGAACATTCCCACCCCCAGGAACAGGTGACCCTGGTGGAAGAGGGGACTCTGGAGTTTACCATCGATGGGGAGAAGGTGATTTTACACGAAGGAGATATTTGTGCAATTCCTCCTAACGTTCCCCACTCCACCAATGTGGGAGAGGAACGCGCAGTGGCAATTAGTATTTTCACCCCGGTAAAAGAGGATGTGATTATTCAGCAATAAGAGAAAGATTCGTCCTGAGCTGTGATTATAGTTGGACTTTCTCCACCCGGAAAAAATTACACTGGGAGAAAGCTATGCGGGATGAGAAGATTTAACTCGGGATATTGGCGGGGGAAAATGCATTTTTTAATTTTACAAATTTCAAAGAATAATTAAATTTTCGTTTGCTCCGTTTACTATATAATCTACCTACCAAGAATTTTTTGAACCGGTACAATGGATAGATGGCATTTTAAAGTAAATTTGAAAATAATTAACTAATCACTGATAAAGTGAAATCAAAAACACGCTTCACAATTTTCCACTAAAAACTAAACCGACATTTTTTCTTGCTTGATTTTTATTACCGTTTTTACAATTTATTTCATTTTCTCGACAAAATCTTCCAACGACTTTGCAATCTTGGCCGTTTCCAGCAGTTCTTCCAGCTTTTCTACTGATTCAATCCTCTGAATTTGTTCCCGAATATCTTTTTCCACCTGCTGAAATTTCAACTACAGAATATCCATAATTACTTTAGAAGTACTTCTTGTTTACCTTCCAGTTTCCCTTTTTGCAAACCTTGCTGAATACCCTGCTGGATACCTAACTGAATACCCTCTTTTTTCCCCTTCTCATAGCCTTTCTTTTCCACTAAAGATATGATAGACACTTTTTTGTCCTCCTCTATTTTGTACATCTCATCGATTAATTGACTGTCCATCTCTTCCGGCAATTTCATAATCCATTCTATAAACTGAAACAGCACCGCAATGGTTTCCCGCCTCATTCCCAGCTCATACAACCGAATAAGAAACTCCCTCTTCCAGCGATACCGATCTTCATAAGCCCCTTCTGTGTCCATTGTGCGTAAGTAAGCCAGCACACCCAGCGCAAACACATTCTCCCTAACCTTCTTCTCTACCTCTTCCGGAATATAATCAATGATCTTTACCAGCGGAAATTCAAATGTCACACGGGTTCCATAACGTTCTCTCACATACTGATTGGGACGATACGAAGGACTCCGATCCGTTAATACCGCCAGACTAATCACATTTTGACGATAAACATCGTAGATGCGATTGCGGTAGATGAACATCCGCTCTGCAAAGTCCTTCTCCCTGCCCCCTGCACCTCAATGTGAATCAATATCCATTTCTCCTTCCCATTTTTCAAAC